>CANRHM010000057.1 GCA_947630415.1 uncultured Bacilli bacterium
AAAACTACCCCCCCCATGTCAACTTTTTGTTAACTTTTCTGTGACAATTTTTTGAACTTGACAGTTTTAGACAATTTTAGGAATTATTGTAAAGTTCAAAGAAACGACTTGAGATTTCCTTGGCAATACGACGATTGACATAACTGTGATAGGTATAATTTGAAGGTTTTTCAACATCAGGAGAAGTTACGGCAATGGTCATAACCGGGTTATCATATGGAGCAAAGCCAACGAAGGCATTACTTACCGATTCACTATCGATAACACCATCGCCATCGGTATCTAAGAAAGATTCACTAGTTCCTGTTTTTCCTGCTGGACTTGGACTGGTTCCCATGACACCTTTTCCAAGACCCACGGTCATGACAGCACGAAAACCTTCTTTGATACGATTTAAGAAACGTTCTTCCGTAGTAACCGTATTTAAAACGACTGGTTCTATTTTTTCTGTTATTGGACCTAATTCATTTTCAGAAGTAGGAGAATGAACTTCTTTTAAGAGATGTGGTTTTAATCGTTTACCATCGGATGCAAGCGTTGTAATATATTGCGATAATTGAATCGGTGTATAAGTGTCGTACTGTCCCATGGATAAATCCAGTAAGAGACCAGCATCGGTCTTGGTTCCAATATAGCCTAAACTTTCAATGGGTAAATCAATTTCGGTTTTAACACCTAGGCCAAATTCACCTAAAGTCTTTCGGTAAATAGAAAAAGCTTCCGTATTAATTTTTAAAGGTTGGTTATAACGATAGTTAGCACCTGCCACCCGCATGGCAATTTTAAACTGATAGACATTAGAAGACTGGGCAAGTGCCGTAATATCATTGATTCTTCCTAGATTAGCATGAGAACATTTTTTAGGAGTTCCTGCAATCTTCACACAAGCGTCTTCGATTACTTCACCAATTTGTAAAACACCGGTGTTATAACCTACTAACATGGTAGCGCCTTTCACCACACTTCCTGGGGTCATAGGAGACGTTAGTATTCCTGGTGTATAATCTCTTATCACCCATTTACCATCATCTTTGAACACTTGTTTACCACTCATAGCAAGGATTTCTCCCGTCTCTGGTTCTTGAATCACTACAAAACTACGATTGAAATATCCTGTATTAGGTTCACTTTTCGCCATAATTAATTGTTCACTTAGAATACGATCTACTTCTTGTTGTAACTTGATATCAATAGTTAAAACAAGATCCGATCCTCGTTCTGCTTCTTTTATTAAGGTCATTTCATTACTACTATTTACTTTATAGACTGCTTTTTCACCTTTTAAAAGAGATTCATACTGTTTTTCTAAATAACTGAGTCCTACTCGGTCATTTAGAGCATAACCTTGTTCTAAATAGTAATCTCGCTTCTCACTAGGAAGTCCTTGCTCACTAGTCGATACTGTACCTAAAATACTTTTAAACGTATCGCCATAATAATAGACTCTTTCCCAGTTTTGGCTAATACTAACCCCTTCAAACACATCACTATGCTCCGCTACATAGGCAATCTCTTCCGTAGTAGCATTTTCTTTTAAGATCTTCTTTTGATAAGAATATCCTTTATTCATGGCATAATACAAGTAGGCTGCTTCCTTATCTTCCTCAGAATAAACAGCTAATTCTTCTTGAGTAATACGATCTAACTCTAACTTTTCTATATCGCGGGAAGTTAACTTTCGCTCTTCCAACGCCTGCCACTCTTCTTCTGTAATCTTTGCTCTAATCTCTTCTAAATGTTCTCTTAAATAAAACTCTTTTAAATTGATTTCAGCAAGTTTACAATTAGTTAACTCTAAAACATTAGCTAAACTTCTTGCTAACGTAAGTTCATCCTCTATAGTACGATCTTTACTCTTTTCATAATAAATGGTAGGTACTTGCACATTATCGACTAATAAGTTGTAGTTACGATCATAGATTCTTCCTCTAGGAGCACTTTCACCATACACCGTTTTATCCGTAAGACTTGTTAACTTTGCTTGATAAAGAGTTCGATCCAAAATAAATATTTTGATAAGATAAAAATTTAAAACAAGAAAAAGACTACCAAAAAGAATTCCTATTAGAAGAATTCTTCCCTTTAAATTAGTACTTTTTATCGTTTTCTTTTGTTTTCTTTTTCGCTTTTTCATAATCTTCCTCTTACTACTAGTTTCGGTTATTTTTCTTATTTTATCCTCATAATTTTTAATAGGAGGAAACTATGTACGAATATTTCATCGGACAATATATTAAAAATTTAACCATTGAGGATATTATTCTTTTTGCTAAAGAAAAAAACGTTACGGTTAGTAAGGAAGATGCTACGCTTCTATTAAAGACCGCAAAAAAAGATTGGATGACTTTTTATAAAGGAGATCCTTCTAAAATTATTGCCGAATTAAAAAAAAGACTCGAACCCGCGACTTATCAGTTGGGAATCGAGTTATGGATGGAATACAAAAAAAAGCTACCTAATGGGTAACTTTTTCTAATTGTACTTCGTAAGACGGTGACAATCTTTTAGATAAGCTTAGTATATGTTCATTTTCTTCGGCCACTTGTTCTTGAGCTAAAACATGATCAAAACTACTGCTAAGACCACTTCTTGTTAATTTTTCTTTGATCGAATGTAACTCTTCGCAATCAAAACTAGATATTTGTTGTAACGAAATTAACGGAAAGATAATTTCATAAAAGTAAGAAAAATCACCAAACATCGAATAGATGACATCGTGATAATATTCAGGAGACATATTTTTAATAAGTCCTTCAATAAAAGGAATATCATTTTGATGATCATAGAAAAGACGGGCAAGACTTAAACTTTCTTCTTTCGCTTTAGAAGGTGTATTAAATGCTTCTCTTAAAACTTTGAGTGAACCTGCTCTTAAATTAGCATAACGTTTTTCCAAATAAAAAGGAACGTCTGCAATTTTTTCATACTCTTTATATTCTTCAATGGTTTGAACCGCCTTTGGAGGCTCTCCACTTTTTACCATACTATCGACTAAGACATAATTTTTACGATCAAGTAAATCCGTTAAAGTTCTCTTAGCAAGGGAGATATCTTTAAGTTGTACTTGATTACAAGTGATTATTTTACCTTCTTTTAACCACAACATAGGCAAGAACTCCTTTTTTTGTTGCTTATACTAACACATTTTTTGTCAAAAATAAAGAGAAAATTAAAAATTTGTTTGAGAATTTTTAATTTTCTCGATTAACTGTTCATCAAATTTTTTATTTCGAATCATCCTAATTTCTTCTTTATAAGGTGGATAAAGGCGATCGACATAAGGCGTTTCTAATATTTTAGGAACGTTTTCTAATAAAGGATGATATAAAACTTTTAAAAGCGTATCAAATCCGAGCGTTCCAAATCCTATATTTTCATGACGATCTTTATGACTTCCTCTTACATTTTTACTATCGTTTACATGCACACATCCAATTTTTGATAGACCAATCGTCTCATCAAACTTTTTTAAAAACGCATCCAAATGAGATAAATCATATCCTGCATCATTTAAATGACAAGTATCGATACAAACACCGATTTTTTCTTTATTTTGAACGCCATCAATAATTTCTTTAATTTCTTCCAAAGTACTTCCTACTTCCGTTCCTTTTCCTGCCATCGTCTCAAGTAGTATTTGAACTGGTAAATCATCCTTTAACAAAAGATTTAAGCCTTGAATAACGGACTTTATTCCTTCTTCTTTTGAAACATGGACATGGCTTCCTGGATGAAGTACTAATTTGTTAATGCCAAGAGAGGTACACCGTTTAAGTTCTTCTTTTAAGAATGAAAGTGAAAAATCGTATTTTTCTTTATCAGGATTGGCAAGATTGATGATGTAAGGCGCATGAACGACTACCTTGGAGAAATCAATTCCTTTTTCTTTCATAAGTACTAATGCCTCTTTCGTTAAATCATCACGAATGGGATATCGAATGGTATTTTGAGGGGCTCCTGTATAAAACATAAAAGTATTACTTCCATACGATAAAGCTTCCAAGGCACTTCCAAAGAGTTGATTATTTTTATTAAAAGATACATGTGAACCAATGATTAACATTTTTTCTACTTCCCTTCTAGAAAAAGAACTTGCTCATCACAAGTTCTTTCGGATTAATTATCATTATCGTTTTTCAAATAAATGTATTGTGGAACAGCTTTAACATCCTTCTTAGCATCCGGCTCCGCTGCTTCTGTATCTGGAATATTTAAGGTAACTTCAGAAGAAGAAATCTGCGTAATAGGACAACCCGATGCTTTAATATCTTCACGAGCTCCTTGTCCTTCAAGGGTAAGTGCAATACAGTTTCCATCACTATCGGCAGCAGCATAGAAATATTTGAATCTAGGGTTTCCTGCACTTCCTTGGTTGTTAATAACGATATACGCATTCGTAGTAGTAGGTGAGGTTACCCATGGAGCACCAAAAGTAGACACGGCTTCATCTCCATCGCTTCGATCCAAATCAATGACTCTTAAACTAATAATGGTTGCAGCCCCCGGATCATACTGTAACTTGAATGTTCCCGTTTGAGCTTTCGTACGTACAATATCCACATATTGATCAAGCGATCTTATGAAAGAGTCCTTTCTTGCATCGGTAATAGTTGAGATAACGGTCGGCACAGCAATCAATAAGATAACTCCTAAAACAACGATTACCGCCAAGAGTTCTATCAACGTAAATCCTTTTTTATCTAATTTCTTCATTTATACTATCTCCTTTTATCTTTATAAAAATATCGTAACATAACGAATGGGATTTTGCAATAATTTTAAAAATTATTTTGTATAAGTGCGCACTGTTTTACAAGTAGGACTTCCACACATAATCTGTGCAATCTCTTGTCCTTTTGGAATAACCATATCATCAATAATCAAATCAAATCGATTATCCTCTTTTAAATTATCAACTTTGGTAAGACGAATTCCACGGTTAGAGTTTTCATTCACGCCTACCAAGTTTACCCAGTATTCATCAAAGCCATCTACTTTTATAATCGCAATATAGGAATCACTCTTGGAATAAGGTCTTCCCTCAGGGTCCGTTTCTAAATCACCATTATCTATAGACGATAACGGAAGTACCATAATCTCATTATTTTCAGGCAAAGGAATATTGGTGTTCGTTCGAATTGCATACTCGGCCATGGTCTTAAATTTAGTGGCATCGGAAATATAAAGATCTTTCTTATTCCTATCCATAATCGATAAAACATTAGGAACGGCAATGAGCATTAAAACTCCTAATATAACTAAGACCGCTAAAAGTTCTACTAGCGTAAAAGCTTTATTATTTCTCATTGTTTCATCTCCTATCCTAAAAACATTATAAATCAAAATAAAAAAAAAAGAAAGTTTTATTCCCATTTTAATAAATGAAGCAAACTTTCTCTTTCGTTGATAACGGCTTCGGTTTCATACTTACTTCCAAAAAGGTATTCATATCGAAATAAGGCAAAACCTTTATAATGACTAACAGGACGAGAAGCAATGATTTGTCGCCCAATAATATTTTGATATTCTTCCCATTCTTCTTTTCCTGCTAAAGCGTATTGATCTACTTTTCCCACTTTGTAAAAGGCAAGTGCTGGAATTAATTGAACAGTATCTATAGTAATATAACTATTCCATTTTCGAACCGTTTCATAAAACGGCTTTTTTTCATTATAAAAACCAAAGTAAATTTGTGGAATAATGTAATCGATATAACCTTCTTCTTGCATCCACCTTTTGGTATCCGCATAATTGATTTCGTAATTGTTATCCATATTTCCTTCCGGACTGATACTAAACACTTTATTGTAAGCATGTACTAAAGCATAGGTACTTTTGACTAATTCATTCACTTGCTCCAAGCGATATTCATCCAAAGAAAGAGTACCTTCTTCCTTGAGGTAAGCTTGATAGTTTTCTTGATCAATCGTATCATCGGGATAAAAATAATCGTCAAATAAAATCCCATCGACAGCATACTTTTTTAAAATTTCTTCGATGCCCTCTAGTACCAACGCTCTTACTTCAGAACTAGCAGGATTATAGAAAATACCTTTTCCTTTAATTATTTTCACCTGATTACTACCGAGCCATTTATAAGCAGGATTCTTGTAAGAAAGGGTACTTCCATCATCCGTAGAACGAATACGATAAGGATTAATCCACGCATGCACTTCCATCCCTTTTTCATGGGCTTTGGTAATAAGAAAAGACAAAATATCCATTAAAAGAGGATCTCCTTCATGCGAAACCAGCGTCTCACTACTAGGAAAAATCTCGGAAGGATAAATAGCATCCGAAAAACTACGTACTTGTACAATCAACATATTAAAGTGATTTTCTGCTAACGTATCGATCATATGGGTTAGTTCTTCTTCTAAACCTTTTTGATCTTTTCCTTTTAACAAGCTTTCATACTCTAAATACGATAAAAACATCGCTCTTTTTTCATCTTCGATAGGTACTTCTTTTAAAGAAAGTGTTTTATTTTCTGCGCTTGGAAAAAGAAGTCCTAATAAAATAAGAAAAATCCCTAAAAACAATAAAAACCTTTTCATAATCCACCTCTTAAAAGATAGTCTACGCTTGAAAAGGATTCTTTTTTGTCGAAAAAAAAGAAGACTATTCGTCTCCTACCATAGTTCTAACTTCAAACTTTCCAAAGAACTTTGCATCTGTAAAATCAATTTCTGTATCGTAATCAAGCCATAACTTTAACTCATAATTGGTTTCCGCATCTCCTGCTTCAATAATACCCATATCGATAACACCGTGGCTATCTTTAAGTAGGCCATTCGCAATTTCTCCGCCATTTTTCTTTAGCGAATAATGAAGTTCATCACGAGATATGGTTTTACAAGCAGCACCTTTATTTTCTTCACTACACTTTTGAATAGCATCACTATCATCTTCTAAAGTAAGTGCATAGTTAATACTGTATTTACCATTGTTTTTCAATGTAAGTTTATAAGGATCGGTACTAAGTCCTCCCGTTTCATTCATCGGATATAAATCATCTAACACAATCGATGAAGATTGAGTATTATTGAGTGAAATCTCGAGAAATGCCAACTTTTGTTCTTCGGTAAGGTCCTCTTTTTCATTCATTTTCATCCATGCATACGTGAATCCAAAAGAAATACCTAAAACCAATAACAAAAGTAGTAAAACTAACATCATTTGTCTAAAGCGCAATTGCTTCATATTCATTTTTGGAGTCTCTTGTGGTTTTACACTCGCCTTTTTTACCGTCGTTTTTTTAGTCGCTTGCTTTTTAGCAGCTGGTTTCTTTGTCACCTTTTTTTTATTATTTTCCGATTTCATACATTCGCCCCTATTCTTTATTTTCATTATACAAGAAGATTCCTAAAAAGTAAAGAAAAAGAATCTTAATGATCCTTTTCCATTTTTTCATATCTTTCCTTAAATTGTTCCTTAAAAGCTAAAAGTCGATCTTCTTCAATGGCTTTTCTTATATCTTCCGTTAGTTTAATTAGAAAACGAATATTATGAATCGATAAAAGTCTTCCACCTAAAGCTTCATTGGAAGTAACTAAGTGACGAATATAGGCTTTGGTATAGTTTTTACAAGCATAGCAGTCACAATCCTTTTCAATCGGGGTAAAGTCTTCTTTATATTTCGCATTTTTTAAATTAATTTTACCATCTTTGGTAAAAGCGTTCCCATGTCTTGCAAGACGTGTTGGGATAACACAGTCAAATAGATCGATTCCTAAAATAACCCCTTCGATAATATCCATAGGTTCTCCTACCCCCATTAGATACCTCGTCTTATCTTCTGGAATATAAGGAGTAGAATAACGAATGGCATTGTACATATCTTCTTTCGATTCCCCATCGTTGGCAACACCACCAACGCTATAACCGTCGAAATCCATTTTCACGGTTTCAATAGCCGAAAACTTTCGTAAATCTTCATAAGGTCCTCCTTGAATGATCCCAAACA
>CANRHM010000058.1 GCA_947630415.1 uncultured Bacilli bacterium
ATTAGTCCTTATGAGATTTTAGCGATTACTTTTACGAATAAAGCGGCAAAAGAGATGAGGGAACGTGTATCTTCTTTAATAGGAGCTATGGCTAAAAATATACAGATTTCAACTTTCCATTCTTTTGGTTTACAAATTATTCGCGAAAATTGTAATTTATTAGGGTATGATCATAACTTTGTTATTTTAGATAGTGATGATACACTTACGGTGATTAAACGTATTTTAAAAGATTTAAATTTAGATCCTAAGACGTATAATCCTAATGCGATTAAGAATAAAATAAGTGGATGTAAAAATGAATTGATGACTCCTCTTGGCTATGAACGTTTTGCAACCAGTGATTTTGAAAAAGTGGTACTAGAAGTATATAAACGATATCAAAAGACCTTAAAACAAAATAACTCATTAGATTTTGATGACTTGTTGGTGTTACCAATTGAACTATTTAAAGAACATCCTGAAATTCTAGAACGTTACCAAGACTGGTACCAATATGTTTTAATTGATGAGTATCAGGATACAAACCAAGCTCAATACATCTTATCGAAGATGATTGCATACAAGTATAAAAATATTTGTGTGGTAGGAGATCCAGATCAGAGTATTTATTCTTGGCGAGGAGCTAATTATCGAAACATTTTAAATTTTGAAAAAGACTATAAAAATGCAAAGACGATTCTCTTGGAAGAAAATTATCGTTCTACTAAGACGATTCTAGAAGCAGCAAACTCGGTTATTAAAAACAATCAAGGAAGAAAAGAGAAAAATCTTTGGAGTAGTAAAGGTGAAGGGGATAAGATTACTTATTATCGGGCTTACGATGAACGAGATGAAGCCTTCTACATTATTCGTGAAATTAAACAACTTTTAAATAGGGGCATAAAAGAAAAAGAAATCGCGGTTCTTTATCGAACTAATGCCCAATCGCATATTTTTGAAGAGGAATTTTTAAAAGCCAATCTTCCTTTTAAAATCGTCGGTAGTATCGGATTCTATAGTCGTAAAGAAATTAAAGATTTATTAGCGTATTTACGCCTTATTCATAACGACAAAGATAATGTTAGTCTTATGCGTATTATCAATGTTCCAAAAAGAGGAATTGGTCTTAAATCGATTCAAAACTTGATTGAAAAAGCAGATAAAGAGGGCGTAAGCATGTATGAAGCCATTACTTCAGGAAAGGAACTGGCCTTTAAAAATACGATTGAAGACTTAAAAAGAGTAAGTGAAAATTTGACCTTAACGGAACTTGTGGATAAAGTGTTAGATACCACGGGGTACCGTCAAGAGCTAGAAAGCGAAAAGACCTTGGAAGCCGATATTCGTCTTGAAAACTTGGAAGAGTTTAAATCGATTACGCGTGCTTTTGAAGAGACGTATGGCGTTATTTCATTAGAAGATTTCCTATTAGAGACCAGTTTAATTAGTGATGTCGAAGAGTATAAAGATGAAAAAGACCGTATTAGTTTGATGACGATTCATTCGGTTAAAGGATTAGAGTTCGATTATGTTTTTGTAACAGGACTTGAAGAAGGTATATTCCCTCATATTAATTCCCTTATGGATAAAGGAGGTCTTGAAGAAGAACGAAGACTTTGTTATGTAGCAATTACTCGTGCAAGAGAAAAACTTTATTTATTAAATGCACGTAAACGAATGCTTTTTGGAAAAGATCAAGTTAATCCTGCGAGTCGCTTTTTAAGTGAATTAGATCCTACTTTGATTGAGGCAAAACAAAAAGAAGAACCGGTTGAAGTAAAATTAGATGAAAAGGAATATTTGCATGAAGAAGAGGTCAATTACGAAGTAGGAGAGTATGTCTATCATGATGTGTTCGGAATGGGAAGAGTCGTTGAAGTATCGAATACCTTGGTTAGCATTGCCTTTAAAGCGGGTGTTAAGAAATTAATGAAAAACCATAAGAGTATTAAGAAAGTAGAGGCAAAATGATGGAAAGGGTAATTTTTATCAATTGGATGAGTAACCGTTTCTATGGAGCTTTAGTAAGTGAAACCGAAAGAGGTATTAAACTTACTGAAATGGGTGATGAGCTAAAAAGTTTTTACTGTTTTCCTTTGATTACTGAAATGCTTCAAGAGGGAGCCTTATTACAACTTTTTGTTGATCAACTAGGCTGGCTTCATTTAGATATCGGTTTTAAAAAACATGAAGGCCCTTATGCTGAAACAGAGTATTTAGAAATTAGAGAATCGGTTGAGGATTTAGATACTTCGATTCTTTCAGGTTTATCTTTATTAGAAGATAGACTTGCTCATCCAACACAAAAAAATTATGTGAAAGCGTACCGTCCATATGGTAGAGTACGTTATCAATAAAAGGAGAAAATATGAAAAAAGAAAAAACATTGCTTATCATGGCAGCCGGAATGGGAAGTAGGTTTGGAGGATTAAAACAAATTGAACCGATGGGCCCTAGTGGTGAATTTTTAATTGATTACTCGATTTATGATGCTTTAAGATGTGGTTTTACAAAAGTGGTATTCATCATTAAAAAGGAAATGGAAGAAGTTTTCAAAGAAACGATTGGAAAAAGAGTCGAAGATAAGATTCAAGTCGAATATGTTTTCCAAACGTTAGAAGATATTCCAGAAGGATTTACTTTACCAGCGGATAGAACAAAACCTTTAGGTACTTCTCAAGCGATACTTGCAGCAAGAGATGTTATCAAAGAGCCTTTTGCGGTTATCAATGCCGATGACTTCTACGACTATGATGGCTTTAAAGTAGTCTCTGATTTTCTAGATAATGAAACGAACCAAGATACGTATTTAACGGTTGGATACCTTGCGAAAAACACCCTTACTGATCATGGTAGTGTCAAACGCGGTGTTTGTGAAGAAGAAAATGGATACTTAACTAAAATGGTAGAAAGTAGTCTTGAAAAAGTAGGCGATAAAATTATAGCTTCACCATTAAGTGGAGATGCTCCTTTTGAAATGAAGGAAGATCAATATGTATCGATGAATTTATTTGGTTTCTTCCCTAGTCTTTTTGAGAAACTAGAAGAACAATTTCCTCTATTCTTAGAAGCGAATAAAAATCAATTAGATAAATGTGAGTTTTTAATTTCCGAAAGTCTCTATGAAATGATTCATGAGAACAAAGCAAAAGTAAGAGTTATCCCCACTAAAGCGGTATGGCAAGGCGTTACTTACAAGGAAGATAAAGAGATGGTGGTCGAAGCTCTTAAAAAGATGTGTGAGGAAGGAAAATATCCTTACTCTTTATGGCAAAAGTAGTATCAAAAAATACTACTTTTTATGTCTTTTGTGGTACAATAAATATAGATAAATGATCAAGGAGGAAAACACATGACGAAAGAGCGAATGATGGAGTTAATTGAGATTCTAAATGAAGCTAATTACAATTATTATGTATTAGATAATCCAACGATTACGGATCAAGAATTTGATAAATATTTAAGAGAATTAATTACGATAGAAAATGCCCATCCAGAGTGGCGACAAGAGGATTCTCCTACTCAAAAAGTAGGAGGCGAAGTCATCGATTCTTTTGGTAAAATTACCCATGAGATTCCGATGCTTTCGTTATCGAATGTTTTTAATGAGGAGGAAATTATTGCCTTTGATGAACGAATTCGAAAAGAAGGAGTTCATCCTACTTACATGTGTGAGTTAAAAATCGATGGTCTTTCAATGTCGTTAAATTATAAAGATGGAAAATTAATGACGGGAGCAACACGTGGCGATGGAGTCACAGGTGAAGATATTACCCATAATGTTAAAACGATTAAGACCGTTCCTTTCAAATTAAAAGAAAAAGTAGATATCGAGGTTCGAGGCGAAATCTACATGAGTAAGAAGACCTTGGAAGAGTTAAATCGAGTAAGAAAAGAAAATAACGAACCGCTTCTACAAAATGCCAGGAATGCAGCCGCTGGTTCTGTTCGTCAATTAGATTCTAAGATAGCAGCGAGTAGAAACCTAGACTGTTGGATCTATCATTTACCAAATCCAGAAGATTATGGTATTATGACCCATAGTGAAGCGATTGACTACATGAAGAGGCTGGGTCTTAAAACGAATCCATGCAACAAATTGGTTTCTGATGTACAAGGTATCTTAGATTATATCAATTATTACCATGTACATAGAAAAGAACTTCCTTACGATATCGATGGAGTCGTTATTAAAGTTAATTCCATTAAAGATCAGAAAAAATTAGGTTATACGGCCAAGTATCCGAAATGGGCTACCGCTTATAAATTTCCTGCCGAGGAAGTGTTAACCAAATTAAAAGATATTATCTTTACCGTAGGTCGTACGGGACAAATTACACCAAATGCGGTGTTGGAACCGGTCTTGGTAGCAGGAAGTACTATTTCGAGAGCTACTTTACACAATGAAGACTATGTCAAGATGAAAGATTTACGAATTGGTGATATTGTTTCGATTCGTAAAGCAGGGGATGTCATTCCTGAAGTAGTCGAAGCTAAAAAAGAACGTAGAACAGGTAATGAAAAAGAATTCGAAATGATTACGAATTGTCCTATTTGTGGCGATTTCCTCTATAAAAAAGAAGGGCAAGTTGATTATTATTGTATGAATCCACTTTGTCCTAAGATACATATGGAAGGACTTATTCACTTTGTATCGCGTCACGCCATGAATATCGATGGTTTAGGTGAACGCATCATCGAAGATTTTTTCAACTTAAAATATATTGCTAAAAAGAGTGATATCTATCATTTAGATGAGCATCGTGATTCCTTAACCGAACTAGAAGGCTATGGTGAAAAAAGTATTGATAACTTACTTCAAGCGATTGAAAATAGTAAAAAGAATTCGCTTGAACGTCTTCTTTTTGGACTAGGTATTCCCAATATTGGAGAAAAGACCGCTAAGATGCTAGCTCAAAGATATGGAACACTCGATCATTTGATGGAGGCTCCTTTCGATGAATTAGTAGCGATTCCGGACATTGGACCGATTATTGCTAAATCGTTAGTTGAATATTTTGCCAAAGAAGAAAATAGAGAAGAGATTAACCGCTTAAAAGAATTAGGTATTAATATGACTTATACCGGTCCTAAAATAGAAGTTAACACGGCGTTTGAAGGAAAAACCTTTGTGGTCACCGGAACGCTAGAAAAATTTAGTCGTGATGAAATCGAAGAAAAGATTCGTCTTTTAGGAGGTAAAGCCTCTTCTTCAGTAAGTAAAAAAACAGCCGCAGTAATTGTAGGAGCAAATCCTGGTAGCAAGTACGATAAAGCAAAAGCATTGGGTATTCCTATTTGGAGTGAAGAGGATTTTGTAAACCAAGTGAATGAATAATGTAAAATCTGTGTTAAACACAGATTTTTTTGTGTCAATTATCTTTTCAAAAAGTGTAAAATCTTTTATAGTTATATCTGAGGTGAGAAAAGATGAAAAGACCTTATTATATTGCACTTTTTTTAGCGATTGTAGCAGTTTTAATGATGACATCAGGTGGTTTTTTAATGTTTCTTACTTCGTATCGAAACGATGTCCATAACCAAAAGGAGATCGTGTTAAATGTGCGTAAAGAATATTTGGCGTTTAATGATCAAACGAAAAGTTTCGAAGAACAACTTGCTAAATTCCAAGAAGTATTTGGGTTTTACTTTGAAGATATGAAAGAAAATCAAGAAGTTACCTTGGATACTTTAAATCAAATTGAACAAATTATGATAGATATGGATAGTTCCACCTCTGTTTTAAAAAATACTTGTAAAAGTTCTTCCTTTGCTAGTAGCGAAATCATGACGAAGTGTGCTGTTTTTCAAAAAAATTATGAGACAATCATCAACACATATGTTAAAATGATATTATGCTATAACCATGCGGTAGATGAATACAATGCTTGGGCAAAGGATGAAGTGCTTAATCATTTCACTTCACAAGTTCGAAATAGTTATCTTGATTTTGATAACGATGGCATCTACCTAGGGGCATAAATGAGGGGATTATATGACCAAGTTAGATCCAGAAGTGATTGGAGCAACAAGGGAAATTAAAGATTTAAAAAAAGAAATACTTGAAGAAAAGCAAAAGAAAAATAGTTCCAGAAAAAGGATTTCTAAAAAAGAAAAAAAGAAAGTTAAGAGAATGACTTTCCTTTTTGTGTTATCTATTTTTTTACTTATTACCCTCATTCCTTTATACATGATGGCTTTAAATAAGTCTATTTTAGTTTCTTTTCCTGTTGTTATGACTTTACTAGTACTTTTCCTTTTTCTTTTAGCATTAAGTGGCATCTATCTTTTCTTTAAGATGGATTTTAAAAAGAAAAAAGTCTGGACGAGAAAAGGAAAAGTAATAGCATTTCTTTTACTTGGTTACTTTTTATTAATTGGTTTTGGTACTTATCTTTTATATGGTAATCATGCAGTCAAAGATTTTATTATTAATAAAGCGCTTGCTTCTATGAAATACCAACCTATAGCTTCTTTCTTTTACGATGATAAAACGATTAATGAAGTGGCCTCTACTAGAATGTTAGAAGAAGGAAATAATACCATTTATGAGGATATTGTTTCCTTTGATGACCTTAAACTTAATCAACCTAGTTATGCGAATCAATACGAAGAAGAAATTCTATCCAATCCGAATCATGACCCTTATAAAATCTTAAAAATTGAAGGTGTAGTTGAAAATACGACTTATCATTATCAAGGTTATATGGCGGTGGTATATGATCCTTCTAAAGTAAAACTTGCAACGAGTTCAGGAATGGGAATGGATGATGCTGCTTATGGAGAGATTATTCCCGTGATGGCAGAAAGAGAAAAAGCGATTATTGCAATGAATGCAGGAGGCTTCTATGACCCAGATTGGCGCAGTAACGGAGGTATTCCACATGGACCAGTCATTAAAGATGGGGTATTGTTAACGAACTTTAGAAAATATCCTGCCAATGGAGGCATTATTGGTTTCAACTATGATAATCAATTGGTTTTAAAGAACATTACGGGTGAAGAAGCGGTTTTAGAAGGAATAAGGGATGCGGTCGATTGGGGACCTTACTTAATTATCAATGGCATCAATCAAATCAAGAAACAAACATCCACTTATGCCCTTGCTAGAACTGCTATTGGACAACGAAAAGATGGTATTGTGCTAATGCTTGTTATCGATGGGCTTCAAAGTCACAGTAAAGGTTGTACGTTCTATGAGATGGCTAAGATTATGGAGCAGTATGGTGCTTATAATGCAGCTAATCTCGATGGTGGAACTTCGGCTTCCCTTTATGAAAAAGGACAATTTTTAAATAATCCGTTTAATGGAGAACGTCGTACGATTAGGCGTCTTCCTAATGCTTGGATTGTAGTCGAATAGACAAAAACATAAAAACCTCTGTTAATCATTAGTTAAAATGATACCGATTTATAATAAAGGTAACAAACAAAGATGAACTTTGTTTGTGGAAACATTGTAAATGATGAAATCTAAAAAGCAAGGGTCAAGATAAACTCGCTTAGCTCGCCCTTGCTTTTAATCTTTCATCTCGCTCTCTTAAAACTTGTTCTAATTGTTTTTGATTATCTATTCTCAATTGTTCTTTTTTTGCTGGATCTTGCATATGACCCTCAATTTGTTTTGCTTCATAAAAGATATTATCATATTTAACTCTTATAACCTTAGTTAAAACATTTTGATAGACAGTTATTTCCGTTCCCTTATATATGTACTTAATAGAATTATCTTTATCCAATATTTGGTAATAATTATTTTATATACTGGTATCATTTCTATTAATGATAAGGTATCATTTTAAAAAAGCTCAATTCCAAAAGTAAATGCAATTTTTAAGAGATAAATGCAACCTTTTGGATGATTTTAAGTTAATAACAAATAA
>CANRHM010000059.1 GCA_947630415.1 uncultured Bacilli bacterium
CTTGTCTTGAATACTGATATAAAGCAAATGTTGCTCCTACTGTGATTAGAATTAAACTGAACACAAGTAGGCCTACTGCTATTAGTTCTTTCTTATTTCGTTTCTCTTTCATAAATCACACATCCTTCTAATTTATCTATTTTCATTTTATAATACCCTTTCTCATTAGGTCAATAATTTGTTTACAATTTGTTAACTTTTTTCGATTTATTTCGACTTTATTTGACATTTTTTGACAAAAAAAAGAAAGAGGTTATTTCTCTTTCACTATTTCCTTTTTACCGTTTAATTTCAACCATTTCGAAAGATTCAACAACATCTTTTTCTTTGATATCTTGGTAATTCTCAAAAGTAATTCCACAGTCCATACCTTTGGTCACTTCTTTAACTTGATCTTTTTCATGTTGTACAGACTTAATTTTTCCGGTATAGATGACTACACCATCACGAACAATACGGCAATCACTTCCGTTTTTAATAGTGCCATCTAAGACATGGCATCCGGCAATATTACCTACTTTAGAGAATTTAAAGATTTGTCTAATTTCAGCGGTTCCATTGGTTTTTTCTTCGTATAATGGTTCAAGCATTCCTTTCATGGCAAGTTCCATATCCTCAACGACTTTATAAATAATGTTGTATAGACGAATTTCGATGTTGTTTTCTTTAGCCATTTCTTGGGTCTTAGCTGAAGGTCTTACATTAAATCCAATAACGATAGCATTACTAGCTTTGGCAAGTACGATATCACTTTCGGTAATCGTACCTACTCCACTTCGAATAACATTAATCTTAACATCTTCGACTTTGATTTTTTGAAGTGAGTTCTTAACGGCTTCTTGACTACCATTTACATCGGCTTTTAAGATAACGTTAATTTCTTTAGTTCCATCTTGAATAGCACCAAAGAGTTCTTCCAAACTCATACCCGATTTATTGGTATCTTGTTCTTTGGCTCTTAGACTTCGCTCATCGGCCACACTTCTTGCTTGTTTTTCGGTTTCAAAGGCCATGAACTTATCACCCGCACTTGGAACTTGGTTAAGTCCTGTGACTTCGACAGGCATCGAAGGAGGTGCCTCGACAATATTTTGTCCTTTATCGTTTTTCATGGAACGAATTTTACCATAACTAGTACCAATAACAACAGGGTCTCCAATACGAAGAGTTCCATTTTGAATAAGTAGAGAAACGATAGCTCCTACTTGTTTATCAAGACGGGATTCAATTACGGTTCCTGTAGCATAACGTTTTGGATTGGCTTTTAACTCACGCATTTCACTAACTAATAGAATGGTATCTAAAAGTTCATTAACGCCCTCTCCAGTTTTAGCAGAAATCTTATTAACTAAAGTATCTCCACCCCAAGATTCAGGAGTTAATCCATGTTCTACTAATTCAGTTAAAATACGGTCTGGGTTGGCACCTGGTTTATCGATTTTATTGATAGCCACAATGATAGGAACATTGGCAGCCTTGGCATGATCGATGGCTTCAATCGTTTGAGGCATTACACCATCATCAGCAGCTACAATAATGATAACAATATCGGTAACACTAGCACCCCTTGCTCTCATTTCGGTAAAAGCTTCATGTCCTGGTGTATCGATGAACGTAATCTTTTTATCATTATAGGTAATTTGGTAAGCTCCAATCGCTTGGGTAATTCCTCCTGCTTCGCCTCCTACTACATCGGTATTTCGAATGTAATCAAGAAGGGATGTTTTTCCATGGTCGACGTGTCCCATAATGGTAACAACAGGTGCTCTTGGAACTAAATCTTCTTCACGATCAATAATTTCATATTGCTCAAAGTTTGCAATATCCACGGCTTCTTCTTTCTTTAACGTCTTATCATAATCGACCACTAAAAGTTCTGCTACATCGTAGGCAATCGAATTGTTTAAAGTAGCCATAATACCAAGACTAAATAACTTTTTGATAAGTTCGGATGGATTTACTTTTAATTCACTAGCTAAATCCGATACACTCATACCTTCTTTATAGATGACATAATCATCGCTTACTTCTTCTTGATTGGTCTTTAATTTTTCACGATGTTTATACATCTTTTTCTTATCTTTTAAAAAGTCATTTTTATTTTCATTCTTTATGGGTTGTTGTTTTTTAATCTTTACATTTTTTGTAACCGGTTCCTCAATATCCACGATTGTAGCAGCAATCGACTCAGCTTTATCTTCGAGTTCTTCTTCCTCAATGCGTTCTAAATCTTCTTCTTGTACCTCTTCACTACTACCGTTTTGAATTTCATTATCGAGTAACGTAATATCGTCATCGGATAATAAGGTATCCGTGTTTTCTACCTTTATGTCTAACTTTTTACAGAGTTCTAAAACCTCATCGACACTTTTTCCAACATCGAGTGCATATTCTAAAACGTTCATCATTTAAACCACCTACCTTTTCTAGTTTTTGGCTATTTTTATTAATCTTTTGGCTTCATCAAAATGTTCTACCACTATATCAGTCTCGGCTAACATGGCTTTCGAGTTATCGTCCATGTAATCGCCTTTATAAACAATCCTTTTTAGTTCACTATTGATAATCATTCTAGCACAAATGCTACAAGGATATGTTGTTACATACAACGTCCCTCCTAAAATGGATACGCCTTGTTTTGCTGCTTGAATAATGGCATTTTGTTCGGCATGAACAGCTCTACAAAATTCTTGACGTGTACCAGATGGAATGTGATTTAAGGTTCTAAGACAACCTCCTAATTCACTACAATGTTTAAGTCCTTTAGGAGCTCCATTATACCCAATCGATAAAATTTCATTATTCTTGGTAATTACTGCCCCTACTTGTCTACGGCAAGTACTTCTTGAACTTGCTAACTCTGCCATTGTCATAAAGTATTCATCCCAACTAGGACGTTCACTAAATAATTTTTCTTCAACCATAACCTATTCTCCCAAAATTACTTTTTTTATTTCTTCGTAAACCTCTTCACTAATCGTTACTTCAAGGGCTCGCTCTAGCGCTTTATTCTTTTTTGCTTTTGCTAAAACGTCTAGATCTTTTTTAATATATGCACCTCGTCCATTTTTCTTTCCTGTTAGATCGACTTCTACTTCCATAGAAGGCGTTCTAACAATTCTTAATAGTTCTTGTTTTGGTACTTTTTCTTTCGTTACCGTACAAGTTCGTAAAGGTATCTTTTTTGGTTTCATAAGAACCTCCACCTACTCACTTCTTAAGTTGATTCCGCATTCTTTCGCTTGTTCGTAATTTTTAATATCGATTTTATAATGCGTAAGACGAGTAGCAAGACGGGCATTGTAACCTTTTCTTCCAATTGCAAGGGAAAAATTATCATCGTCTGCTACGACAATCGCTTCTTGTTTTTTAGGATCGGTAATTAATACACTTAAGTTTTTAGCAGGCGATAAGGCATTTTGAATAAAGATAGCAGGGTCTTTATCGTATTTGACAATATCTAGTTTTTCACCATTAAGTTCTTCGATAATACGAGCAATTCTACTACCCTTTTCACCAATGCAAGCACCAATCGGATCCACATTTGGATTTTCAGAGTAAACGGCTACTTTACTTCTTACTCCTGGTTCTCTTGCAACACTATAAAGAAGTACGGTACCATCGGCAAGTTCTGGAATCTCATGTTCAAATAGACGTTTTACAAATCCATAATGGGTACGCGATAAAAGAATCAAAATACCTTTTCCTTCGGTATTGACTTTACTGACATACACTTTAATTTGTTTTCCCATTTCGATTTTTTCGCCTGGGATACAATCTTTTTTAGGAAGAATACCATTGCTTCTTCCAAGATTGACAAAATAGTTATCGGTATCTTCTAGTTCTACCGTTCCTACCATTAACTCATCTTGTTTATCCGCAAACTCATCGGCAATCGATGTTCTTTCTCTTTCTCTTATCTTTTGAATCAATACTTGTTTAGCCGTAGAGGTAGCAACTCTTCCAAAGTCCTTTGGTGTAACTTCGGTATCGATGGTTCCTCCTACTTCGGCTAACTTATCAATCTTTTTAGCATCCGATAAAGTAATTTCTAATTCTGGATCAAATTCCAATACTTCAATGGGTTCTCCATTTTCATCATAGGTTGGATTTTCATTTAATTCATCGTAATCCATATTTTTTTTCTCATCAGGAACAATCGTAAGATACGAATAAACTTTGATATCTCCTGTATCTTTGTTAATGACTACTTTACTATTTTGAGATGCATATTCTTTTTTATAAGCAGCCGTTAAGGCTTGTTCCATATATTCAAAGATATCTTCTTTAGGAATTCCTTTTTCTTTTTCTACTATGTCTACTGCTTGTAAAAACTCTTTACCGTTCATCTTCTATCACTCCTTTTTCTTTGGCATAAACATCTAAGATATAACTCCGGTCAATCAAATCTTTTTCTTTATCTAAAATAGGATTAATAATCCGAGTCGCCATGACCACGGTTTGTAAAGGAATAATTTCTTCCCTATCTAAGACAATCCGAAGATAAAGTTCATTTCCTTCTTCCTCCAAATAAGCGTCATCAATTACAACGCCTAATGAATCTAATTTATCTCCTATTAAAGACACTATTTTTTCTTTCACAAAAAACCTCCTTAATACAAAATAGAGGAGTGGTCTCCCACTCCAGTTGTATTTATATTATAACAATCTCTCTTTAAAAAGTCTACTTTTTTTCATCTTTTTTTAGAAATAATCCCAACGCATCACGAAGTTCTTTTTGAATTCTTGCTTTGTTTCCATAAAGAAGTGTATATTCTTCTATTTTTTGGTAATCCAACGTCTTTAAAATACTTCTATATTTATTTAAAAGTTGTTTATAGTAATCAAAAGGAATTTGATTTCTTTTACGAATCAGTTCAACTAATAACCTTTCTTTGTTATAGCATTGAATTTTTTCTCCTTCGATATCCAAGACTTCCATTCCTTGTTTAAATATTGGATTGGGAACAAATACTTGTCGTATTTCTTTATTATGAATCGTACGATATCTACTAGGTGTTGCTAAATAGATTTTATCGGATGCTACCTTGGTTAGTTTTTGATAATAAAAGGCTGTATTTAAAGTAAGAATGGCATAAGGATATTTTCTCTGATAGATGAGTACAGGATTTACAAGTGCTTTATCAGAATAAACATTTTTTTCGTATTTATAGATTTCTTTTTCGTCTACTGCTTTTTGTACATAGTATTTAGTTCCATATCTTTTTAACATATCTTGGTAAGAATAAAGCATATTACCACCTCTTTTAATTAGATTATCACTCTGTAGGGTAAAAATCAAGAAAATACCTAACAAAATGTAAAAGTTGTCACAAATAGGACAGAAAATAAGAAAGTATCCTAGCATAATTTCTAGTAAAGGTGTCGAATTCGTGACCTTTGAGGTAAAGACACCCATAAGAATTAATTTACTAAATAGAGGATTCATGATATAATTTTAAAAGATAAGAAAGGTGATTTTACATGGCTTTTAATAATTTTATAGTCAGTTCTTTTATAACGATGGGCTTATTTTTAATTTTAAAATATCGAGGTCTTGCGGATAAGGATCGCTTGATTTCTTTTTTACTTTCTTTTTTCTGGATGATTCCATCCCTTATTTTATCATTTGGTCTATTAAATGCCATGAAGTATACAGTTAATCCTTGGATTGTTATTCCTACGGTTTTAATTGAAAGTGTTTATAATTTCTTTTTATTAAAAGGCGATATTGATACTAAAAAATTACCTAAAAGTCTTGCAGTCGTAGCCCTTTTCTTTTTATCGACGTTATTTCAATTGATTCCCATTCGTCTTTTCCATTTAAATGTAGAAGAGTTAAGTAGTAATATGGAAATGGCGATATCACTCTTTAGTGATTTTTGTGGATTACTTATCTTAATTGTTCTTTATTTTAAAGAGTTGAAGGAAGATGCTAAAAAGTTAGTTAAAAACTTTAATCCCATTATGGATACGGCAATTAAGTATTGGACTTTAGGTATCATCATCATGGTGGTATCCAATTTATTAATTCAAGCATTTGCTCCTCAAAGTGTAGCCGTAAACGAAGAAAGTGTGCAGGCCTTAATTGGGGAAGCTCCTCTACTCACGTTTATAGGCGCTTCCGTTTTTGCTCCTATCATTGAAGAATTAACTTTTAGAAAAGCCTTCTATGATGTCTTTAAAAAGAATACCACTCTATTTGTTATTACTTCAGGTCTCATCTTTGGAGGACTTCATGTCGTTTTAGCTTTAAGTTCTCCTTGGGACTTACTCTATATTATTCCCTATGGTGCTCTAGGAAGTGCTTTTGCTTACATCCTAGCCAAAACCGATAATGTCTATGCAAGCATGATCGTGCATTTTCTTCATAATGCTATTCTCACTTCCGTATCGATTTTCTTTGGGATGGTGGTCTTCCTATGATGACAAGAGAACAACTCTTAGAAGAAAAAGAATATGAAGAGAAAAAAGAAAAAAGAAAAAAAAGAATCTTTATTTCCTTGATTTGCTTCATTTTGTTTATTGCTCTCTTGCTTCTCTATAGTCGTTTTATTGCTACTAGTGGCCTAGTAGTTCGTGAATATAAAGTAGCAAATGAACGTCTTCCTCAAGACTTTTATGGATTAAAAATTGTACAGTTTTCGGACTTACATTATGGTTCTACGATTTTTAAAAAAGATTTAGAAAAAATCGTTCAAAAAGTAAATGAATTAAAACCCGATTTATTAGTCTTTACAGGAGACTTAATCGATAAAGATACCAAAGTAACAGAAGCATTAAAAACAGAATTAACCGATCTTTTAAAAGAAATGAAAGCAAAAGTTGGAAAATACGCCGTAAGTGGCAATCATGATTATCTCTATGAAGGTTTTAAAAAGATTATTCAAGAAGCAGGATTTAACTTTCTCGATAATTCCTACGATTTAATCTATTACCAAGGATATCAACCTATTTTAATTACCGGTATGAGCGATAGTGGGCAGTTCCAAAGTGATATAGATAAAGCATTTGCTTACTTTACTAAAGATGATAAAAAAGAAGATATTTATACGATTAGTCTTTTCCATGAACCAGATGATATCACTTCTATTTTAGCTAAATATTCGGTTGATTTAGCTCTAGCAGGACATTCACATAATGGACAAGTAAGACTTCCCTTCCTTCCACCTTTAGTTACGGTTCGAGGCGCTAGAAAATATAATGATGAGTATTATAGAGTAGATAAAACAGACCTTTATATTTCAGGAGGCCTTGGTACCAGCAATTATAAATTCCGTCTTTTTAACCGACCTAGTATTAACTTTTATCGATTAGTAAAAGAAGATTAAAAAAAGTTTCAAAACAAATTGAAACTTTTTATGTGATCTTATATAATAAAATTAGATACACTTGATGGTTAGGTGTTTTACTCTATTCTATTCTTTACTATGAATAGAAAAGAGGTGATTTCTATGATGGATAACATGATAGAAAGGATAAATTCTTTTGGAATTAATAATAGCATTTGCTTTTATTGTGCTTTGCACTATCATAGTTCTCAAAAAGAACTAGCTTAAACGAAAACACCGATCAACTTTGATGCGGTGTTTTCTCCAACCATAATAGAATAGAGAAAGCATCTGACAGGTAAAATCAGGTGTATCTCTTTTTTATTATATGAAGATTCCTTCACATGAATACATTCTACCACAAAATTAGTTTTTCGTCAATCTATTCTACCGTAAAACCTAAGTCGTCTGTGAATTTTAAGCGAAAATGTCCGCTTTTTTTAAGTCGATTTTAAGGAAAAATGTCCCTATGTATTAAATGCTTTT
>CANRHM010000060.1 GCA_947630415.1 uncultured Bacilli bacterium
TTTAGTGTTGATACTCATCCTTTCTATATTCGTGATAACGATGACATTCATTTGGAAGTACCGCTTACTTTAAGTGAAGCCATACTGGGTTGTAAAAAGGAAATTCCAACCCTTTACGGAAATGTAACGGTAAATATTCCAGCTGGTACTTCGAATGGTGATAAACAACGATTGCGCGGTAAAGGAATCGATAACAAATCGAGTAGACACAAAGGAGATATGTACATCATTATGAAAGTCATCATTCCGCAAAGATTATCGAAAGATCAAAGGAAATTAATCGAAGAACTTGCTAAGACCGATTTAGAAGACGGAACGATTCGTAAATTTAATCAATTTGTAGAAAAGAATTAAATCCTTTAAAACGAGGATTTTTTCTTTTATAACAAGATTTTATTGCAATTTAGGCCCTTTTGTGCTATAATATAGAGCACTTATAAAAAGGGATGGATAGTATGACTTTACTTGATTTTTTAAATCGAAATTATATAAAAACAATAGAACAAACGTGTCCTATTTTTGTTGATGAAGAAAATAGGTACTGGTATCTTATAAAAGATGATTATATTTACAAAAATGAAATTGGTGAAGATAAAAATAAATTGTTTCAGAATCAATCGAATAGTAGTTTAAGAAGTTATTGTAAAGGGATTTCTTTTGATGAGGATACCCATACTTTGATTGTTAATGAACATAGTTATGGAAGTAAAAAGCCCATTTTTAAAAAATATATCACCCATTATCCTATTGCCTTTATCAAAACAGAAGATGATAGAGCAGTAATAAGATCATACGAACGAACTTATCATCAAATGAAATACCAAAATAAATCATCTATAAATGACTGTTTTAAAGAATTACACGATGTACTTTATATACAGGATAAAGGACATGAGATGGATGATGCCTCTCTTGAACAAATCAACGCTTTAATAAATGAGCAAAAAGAAAAACAATCTGTAATAGATCAGCAAGACAAAATAGAATTTTCGATTTTTGAAAAAAATTTAAAGGAAAAGCAAAAAAAGAAATTAACTAAAAAATTCCCATTTTTACCTTTTCAAATAGATATTTTGCTTTGGTCGATAGTAGTTATTTTAGAAATATTTTGCTTAGAAATTTTTGACACTATTCCTCTTTTAATATACATTTTAGATATTTTATCTACATCTTTAATAATTCCCTGTACTATTGTAGGTTTTATATTAAAAAAAGTGGCTCCTGACTGGTTTACAGAAAAATATATAACAGGACCCATCATTGAATTTTTTTATAACAAACAAAATAAAACTGATATGAAAAAGATTATAAAAAGAACGAGAAGAGTAGAGGAAATTGATAAAAGTGAAAAGAATTATAATGCCGATCGTCTTCTACGTCATATTTATGATGCTCTATGTGATCTTGAAAAAAATCCTTATCCTGGATGTGGTGTTGAAGCAACACGGCTTAGAGATTTAGCTCATCAGTATATTGAAAATGAAAATCTTTCTAAAAATAAAAATAATCGTGGAGGTATTATCCTTTCCATGGAAGACACTTCTTTTGATGGGTTAAGTAGACTTGCTTCTATTACGGCTGATATTGATCTAAAAAGAGGCGCTTATAAGGATGTAAAAGCAAACGAACAAATCATAGATAAAATCGACCAGTTAGCGTCCGATCCAGTCTTTGATGGAACCTCTAAAATAGAGGATCTAAATACGACTATGCTTAAAGAAATGAAAATAAATACAAATATAGAGGGAAAGGCCCCTTACCAAAAGAAATAAAGAATAGAAAGGAAGAAAACGATTATGGAAGAAAAGCCTATGGATATTATGGCCGCTCATTTTAGTAATCACGAAGAGGTTTGTCCTATCGTCGTAACGAAAGAGAACGGTAGAACCACTTTTTATACGTCCTATAACAGATCAATAGATGGAAATTATTCCATCGAGGATGCAATATTTAATAATGCACTTGTTGGTACAAAATACCATTTTCTAAAAAGTATCTCTTATGACGCTAATGCACACACCATTACGGTGGTAGAAGATGAGTATATGGACGATGCAAAAATAACAAGTGTTACGCATCATCCTATAATAATGGATTTAAACGAAATAGAAATGGAAGAACTAGAAGAGTTATTTAAAAATTTTCGTCCCAAAAAGGATATTCCTAATAAAAACGAAGACGACGCGAAACAATTTAGATTATTTGTTAACTCTATGATTCCACTTCACCAAAATAAACCCCTTTCTAGTAAATTAGAAAAAGAAATAACAGAAATGATTTCCAAAAAAAATGCCACTTTAGAAGATGAAAATAGAAAAAATAGGGAAGCACTTCTCTTATTAAAAGGAAGAATCATTAATCTAGAAGAAGAAAGATATCAAAAGAGACTTGAAAAAGTAAAAGACGATATGCCAGAGATTTTGGGATGGGCTGGATTTATTAATTTTACTCTTCATGCTAGTGTTGTTATAGCCTTAATAATGACTTACTCAATTCCTATAGGTTTAACTATTTTAGGAGGAATAGCTTCATTCATTTTATCTAACTTTGTATTAGACTGGGGGCTTAAACAAATAGTTCATCTTTTTGGGGAAAAAAGCAATTTAAGAAAAGGAATCGATTACGCTAAAGAAGAACTAGATAAAGAAATTTCTACTCAATTAAAAAATACTTCTAATCCTTATAAAGCCAATGTATTATTACGAAGTATTTATACAACGATTTTAGGATTACAGGAAAATCCTTATCAAGGAAGTAATAAAGATATTCAAAAACTATATTCTATTGCCCAAAGATACATGGCTCAACCAAGAGAGATTAGACAAGATAGTAATATTATTTCTAATCCTTTAGGACAAGAATTAGTAGATACCCTTGCACAAATTGATAGTAAAAAACAAAGTAAAAGAGATGTAACTGATGAACAAGAAGATGAACTTTGTTTTGAAGCTCTTACTGCTCTTGTTAAATCACCTACTTTAGAAGTAGATGGTTTTGATACAAAAGAGGGAAAAGGCGCCTACGTTAAAAAATAAAAGAAGAACTAACCTATATTGTTCTTCTTTTTGATTTCGGTAATTTTTTGGTCGACAACTGCTAGTTCTTTTTCAAATTTAGTTTCGGTTTTCGCTTGATAATATTTTTTCTTTTTGAGGTTATCGGGTAGGTATTGTTGAGGAACATAACTTCCTTTATAGTTATGAGGATATTTGTATTCTGGAGTTCCTCCTCCTCGTAAATAATCAGGAATAGGGCCAGCTCGTCCTGTTTCAATATCCGCTAGAGCAGCGTCGATCCCATTAATTCCCGTATTGGATTTAGGCGATAAGGCCATTTCAATCACAATGGTACCAAGAGGAATTCTGGCTTCTGGAAGTCCCACTAATTCTGAGGCATGAATAGCGGCCATCACTTTAGGTCCAATACTAGGATTAGCTAGTCCTATATCTTCATAAGCAATCACACTCATACGACGATATATACTATCTAAGTCACCACTTTCAATAAGACGAGCTAGATAATGAAGGGAAGCATCGACATCGCTTCCTCGAATGGATTTTTGAAAAGCCGATAGCACATCGTAATGACCATCACCATCTTTATCATGAAAGAAAGAAGGTTTATTATTGATACTTTTTAAATGCTCAAGCGTTACTTTTTTATCCGATGTCGAATAGAAAGCAACTTCCAATAAGTTATAAGCGTATCTTAGGTCATTTCCTGCAAGATTTGCAATATATTCGAGTTCTTTATTGCCAATCTTAATTCCTTTCAAATCGGGGTGTTTTATGGCTCTTTTAAGGCCTTTTAAAATATCATCATGAGAAAGCTCATGTAGTTCAAATAGTTGACAACGACTCCTGATGGCTGGATTAATCGAATGGTAAGGGTTGGAAGTCGTCATTCCAATTAACGTAATTAAACCGCTTTCTAGGTTTGGAAGTAGTAAATCTTGTTTATCCTTATTTAACCTATGGATCTCATCCATAATTAAAACCATACCATCGTACATTTTGGCTTCTTCTACGACCACATCAAAATCATGTTTATTGTTGCTGGTCGCATTTAAAAATCGGTAACGAACGCCCAAATCATTGACCATGGCTTTGGCAATTGACGTTTTACCAATCCCTGGTTTTCCATATAAAATCATGGAAAACAATTTTTTATTTTTAATTAAGTTGCGTAAAACTTTATCTTTTCCTAAAAGATGTTCTTGTCCTATTATTTCATCGATCGAAGTAGGACATAATTTAATAGCTAGAGGTTGTTCCATGTTCTCTTCCTCCTTCTTTTATTTTATCAAATATTATCCTTTTTTGAAAGAATATGGTATAATTATTTTAATCCTTAAGAAAGAGGATGAAAAAATGACGGAAACATCATTAAAAAAAGAGATTCAATCCTATTTAGATAGCGTACTATATGAACAACAACTAACGAAGAATACCAAAGTAAGCTATCAAAATGATTTAGATCAATATGCTCTTTTCCTAGAGAAAAGAGGCATTACTTCTGAAAAAGTGATAACACAAAAGGATATTGAAGCTTATTTACAAGATTTAGCAAAAAAGAAAGAGAAAGCTTCTTCGGTTGCTCATAATTTAACGGTGATTAAGAACTTTCATAAATTTTTATTAAAAAATGAAAAAGTAGCTAAAGATGTAAGTCTTTTAGTGACACGTCCTAAACTTACTAAGAGCCTACCTAAAACGATTTCTATGAAAGAGACTGAGAAATTATTAGACATTCCACTAAACACGGTATACGATTATCGAAATAAAGCCATTTTAGAACTATTATATGGATCAGGTCTTAGAATTAGTGAACTTACGAGTTTAACGTTTCAAGATATCGATCTTTTAAATAGTGTTATTCGAATCTATGGAAAAGGAAGAAAAGAGCGGATTGTTCCGTTAGGAGATTATGCGATTGACGCCATCCAAAAATATATCGAAGTTCGTCCTATACTTTTAAAACACGGATCAAGCGATTTCCTTTTTTTAAACAATCATGGAAAACCTATCTCTAGACAAGGATGTTTCAAAATGTTAAAGAAAATACTAAAAGAAAAAGGAATTAAAGCGGATATTAGCCCCCATACCTTAAGACATAGTTTTGCAACACACTTATTAGAAGGGGGAGCAGACCTTAGATCGATTCAAGAACTCTTAGGGCACGCGGATATTTCGACCACAAAAATATATACGCATGTTACCAATAAAAAAGTTGAAGAAGATTATCAAAAATATCATCCTAGAAATGATCATTAAAGGAGGATACCATGTCGAATGCATTTGACAATAAAATAAAAGAATTAACGAACATAAAGAAACAAAACGAAAAGAATCAAAAAGAACTTTCTCTTCTTCGTTTTAATGTCTTATTAATGTACGAAGAAGTAGATAAAGAAATCGATGCCTTAGTAGCAAGAAAAAAAGAACTTTCTAATCAACTACAAAAAGATGTCTTTTCTAATCTTTTAATGATTACGCTCTTAGGAACGATGAGTCTTTCTCAAAAAGGAAGTCTTGCTAGTGTTGGATTACAGTTTTTGTCCGTTGTATTTGGTGTTCATATCATTTATGATTATACTAGATACAAAGAAGAAATAAAGAAGGCTAGTGAAGAGATTGAAGAAAGACTAGCACCACTTATGGGAAGTAAATCATCACTTGCTAAAACGTTAACTTCACTCGACGCTAAGATTGAACAACTTGCTTCCAAAGATAAAGAAATTACTTCTAAAATTGATTTTGTTTCTTCTAAAAAAGAGGAAATGTTAAAAGAGTGGCAAGATGCGTATCTTAACCACTTAGAAGTAGGAAGAATCTACGATATTGAAACTCTTCCTATGCCTGATTTAAAAGGAATTCAAATTGATCAAGAAAGTAAAGATGCAAACCAAGAACTTACCAAAGCAAAACAATATATAAAAGAGTAGTAAAGGAGTTTTAGAATGAAATTCAAAAGAATATTTCTATTAGTATTAGATTCCCTTGGAGTAGGGGAGGCAATTGATGCGAATAGGTACGAAGACGAAGGGTGTAATACTTTAGGACATATCAAAGAAAATTACAATTTATTTATACCTAATTTACAAAAGTTAGGCTTCTTAAATACGTTACAAATGGATGAAAATAACGAAGTAGAAGCTTATTATACGATTGCTAAACCTACAAATGTTGGAAAAGATAGTCTATCGGGTCATTACGAATTGGTAGGTATTAAAAATTCGGTCCCTTTCTCAAACTTTACAGAAACGGGATTTCCAAGAGAACTCATCGACCAAATTGAAATGATTACGGGTAGAAGAGTGATTGGTAATAAATGTATGGATCCTGAAATCATTTTAAAAGAATTAGGAGACCGTCATATGCAATATGGTTCGTTGATTGTCTTTATGTCAAATGATGCCAATATTCAAGTAGCAGCCCATGAAGATGTAGTTCCTTTATCGAAACTTTACCAGTACTGCGAAAAGATACGTAAACTTACCATGCGTGAAGAGTGGAGAGTAGGGCGTGTTATTGCAAGACCTTTTACGGGAAAGAATGGAAAATATAAATTTACCAACGAACGTAAAGATTATGCGGTAAAACCTCCTAAAAAGACGGTTTTAGACTTCTTAAAGGATCATTCTTATAGTGTTATTGGAATAGGGAAGATTAGTGACATTTTTGATGGTGAGGGGATTACTAAAACGATGAAGGCAACAACCAATATGGATGTCATCAATAAACTAACCGATGTCATGGAAAAGAACTTTACTGGTCTTTGTATGGCCAATATGTCAGATTTTGATTCCATCTATGGTCATAAACGTGATTTAGAGGGCTATGCCAATGCGATTGAGGATTTAGATGTAGAAATACCCATGATTTTAAATAAACTCAATAACGACGATTTATTGATTATTACGGCAGACCATGGAAATGATCCTACGTTTAAAGGAAACTCGCACACGAGAGAAAACGTTCCTGTTATTCTATTTGGTAGAGACTTTAAAGAGCCTAAACGCTTAGAAATCTTAAATAGTATGGCTGATATTGCTGCAACCATCGCTGATAACTTCGAAGTTGAAAAACCAGAAATTGGTACAAGTTTTCTAGATGATTTAAAATAGAAAAGAGGGATATCTGTGTCTATTCAGATGGATGGAAAAAGAATCAGTAATGAATTAAAAGAACGTATTTCGATAGAAGCTGACCGTTCTTTGTTAGAATATGGAAGACCTCCTTTTTTAGTTACATTATTGGTAGGAGGCGATCCTGCTAGTATGATGTAGGTTCAATTGTAAAAGAAAGCCTGCCTTGAAGTAGGTATTTTGAATCAAGTATTTGCTTATGAATCGATTACCGAAGAAGAGATTCTTTCTTTAATCCATAAATGGAATAAAATGGAAGAAGTGGATGGAATTTTAATACAACATCCACTTCCAGAAGGAATCGATGAAAAAACTTGTTTTCGTGCTATTGCACCAGATAAAGATATCGATGGTTTGTCAGGTAAATCCGATTTTAAAGGCGCGACCGCTGAAGCTATTATGAATATGCTTGATTACTATGGTATTGAGGTGGAAGGTAAAAATGCCGTTGTGGTCGGAAGAAGTACGATTGTTGGAAAACCTACTGCTGATCTATTATTAGAAAAGAATGCAACTGTTACGATTTGTCACTCTAAAACCAAGAATCTTAAAGATTATTTAAAGAAAGCGGA
>CANRHM010000061.1 GCA_947630415.1 uncultured Bacilli bacterium
AACAATCCATAGTGCAAGTATTAAGTCCCATCTATGAAGAAAAGTTTTTTCTACTCGATTACTTTTAATGAATTTTAGTTATTAACTGTGTAAAAATTTTTACACGGTTTTTGTTTTGATAAATTCTCTTCTAATTCTAAAATACTTGCATATAGTGAATTAGAAAGAAGAGGATGATATGAAGAAAATAATACCGATTACCAAAGAAATTACTTTTCGTACCATGATTGGGGAAATGACGGAAGTATCTTTGGAACATACCCTTAATTTAGTAGATCCCCATACAGTGGAAGGGAATTTAGTAGTTAAAGGACGTTATAAAATGACGGAAGCTAGTACCATCGAAGAAGATTATAGCGAAGAAGTACCTTTATCGATTGAAGTAGATGAAAAGTATGATACTAAAGATTTAGAAATCTTAATCGATGATTTTTACTATGAGATCATTAATGAAAACATTTTACGAATTCATGTAGACGTCGCTTTAGATGGACTAAGTTTAAAAGAAGAGGAAGAAGAAGCTCCTTTAGAAGTGTTAGAGGAAGAAGTTCGAAGTGATGTCGATAGTCTTCCATCACTTGAAGAAGTTCCTGAAGTTATGGTGGAAGAAGTGGAAGTCGTTCCTAAAGCCGAAGAAGTTCCAGTCGAAGTAGAAGAAAAAGTAGAAAGTGTGGAAGTGGTACCTGAACTTGGCGTAAATTCTATTTTTAGTGCTCTTGAAAACACGGATGAGACTTTCTCTACCTATTCGGTGTATTTAGTTCAAGAAGGAGATACGGTGGATAGTATACTTGCTAAATACAATGCTACTAAAGAAGAATTACAAGACTATAACAATTTAGATGAGATCAAGATTGGAAGTAAACTCATTATTCCAGGTACCTTAAAAGATGAAGCCCATTAAAGAAGTATGTGCTTCTTTTAAATTGGTACCTAAAAAATATCGCATTCTAGGGAATGCCATCGTGGTGGAAGATGAAAAGGAAAATGCACTTGTTTTAAAGAGAAAATTTAAAGATAAAAAGGATTTGTACCAATACTTAGATTTAAGAGGATTTAATCATTTTCCTTCTCTTTTAGGAACGATTGATACGTATGAGATTTATCCTTTTATTAGAGAAGTAGAACTTCCAAAAGAACAAAAAGCATTAGATCTTGTTTATCTTATGAGCCTATTACACAATAAAACGACTTTTTATAGAGCCGTTGATTTAGATAAAGTAAAAGCTTTTTATGAGGAAGAAGAAAATGAACTTAATTACTTGTTTGAGTATTATCAATCATTACAAGATATGATTGAAAAACATGTTTATATGTCTCCTTCCGAGTATTTATTCATTCGAAATAGTTCTTTTCTTTATGGCATTTTAAATTTGGTAAAAAAATTACTAGAAGATTGGTACCAAATTCTATCAAAAAAACAAAAAGAGCGTTATGCTCTAGTACATCATGGTTTATCTCTTTCTCATTTTATAGAAAAAGATAATGGGTACTTCATCAGTTGGGATAGGGCTAAAATGGATATTCCAGTCTATGATTTTTATACTTTTTATAAAGAAAATGATGATACCTTGGATTATGCAACTTTGTTTGATGTTTATGAGAGTAAGTACCCTTTGTTAAAAGAAGAAAAATTGCGTCTTTTTATTCTGTTACTTACCCCTCGAAAGATTGTCTTACAAGAAGATGAAGCAAAGACCTGTAGAATTATTCATAAGGAGTTTAAACGACTTAAAAAGGTTCGTGAAATGGTGTCAAAGGAGTATAAAGAAGATACCGAAGAAAAGAAGCAAGAGTTCGATCATTAAGATAAAGATAAAAGCCTTGGAAGCAATAAAGAAAAGTAAAAGTGCTTGATATAGAACAATGATGCCAACCGCATAAAGAATCGCACGAAAGACGGAAGAAGTTCGTCTTTTTGTTTTGCAAAATTCACATCGACAGAAGGGACCATGGGCTTTCATATTATCACCTATAGTAAATTATGCAAAGTGAATATTTTTGGTGAATGGCTTGGCTATTTTGAAGAAATACTATATAATGATACTAGGGTGATGATAAGTGAAAGTACGTGTGCGTTGGGGTAGAGTGTTAACATTACTAGGAGGAATCGTTCTTCTAATCCTTTTAGTGGTCTTTTTATTTCAACCAAAGGATCATTCAGTAATACTCGAAGATGTAGTTGGAAAAACCAAAGAAGAAGTAGAGTCTTATGCTAAGAAAGTAGGTCTTACTTTAAATGTTTTAGAAGAATATAGCTTTACCGTTGAAGAAGGAAAAGTCATTGAACAAGAACCTTTAATGGATACAAAGGTGGATAAAGATGCTGCTTTGACAATTAAAATTTCGAAAGGAGAAATACCTTCGGAAGTCTATAAAGAACAAAAAGTAAATGAGTTAGGAAGAATTCCCATTATGATGTACCATGGTATTATCGATAAGAAGAGTAGTGAAACTTCCTATACAGGAGGAAATGTCGATAAAGATGGTTACAATCGTACGGCGGAAGCTTTCCGTGAAGACTTAGAGTTTTATTATCAAAATGGATATCGGATGATTAGGCTTTATGACTATATCAAAGGTGATATTGATGTTGAGTTAGGAAAAAGTCCCATTGTTTTAACCTTTGATGATGGTAAAGAAGATAACTTTAAAGTGTTAGGAACTGATGAAAACGGTGAATTAGAGATTGACCCCAACTGTGCGGTGGGAGTTCTTGAAGAATATAAAGCCAAATACCCAGACTTTCATGTAACCGCGACTTTCTTTGTCAATAGCGGTATTTTCCAACAAACGGAATATAACGAACAAATTTTAAAATGGTTAGTAAACCATGGCTATGATGTAGGAAATCATACAACGACCCATCCAGACTTTACCAAAATTACCAAAGATAAAGCCCAAGAAGTAGTAGCCAAAGTATATCAACAACTAGATGCATTGATACCAGGACAATATGTTCCGATTGTAGCTCTTCCATTTGGATCTCCTTACAAAAAGAGTCATGAAAACTTTAGTGTTATTATGGAAGGAACGTATGAAGGTTATTCCTATAAGACCGAAGCAGCACTTCGTGTTGGATGGGAAGCCGATTATTCTCCTTATAGTTCTTCTTTTGATCCTACTTTCTTAAAACGCATTCGTGCTTACGATAACAATGGAAAAGAATTCGATATTGAAATGGCCTTTAACTTGATTAAAGATTCAAAATATATCTCCGATGGAAATAAAGATACGATTGTGATACCAACCGAAAAAGAAAGTGTTTTAAAAGAAACCTATGGTAAAACAAAAATTACTTATTAAGTGGAGAAATCCACTTCTTTTTTTCTCTATTGATAATGAATTCATTTTTCGATATAATGAATATAGGATAGAAGAGGTGGATTATGAAAAAGTTGGTAATAAATAATAGTCGTGCTTTTACATTAGTGGAATTACTAGCAGTAATTGTAATTTTAGGAATTATTTTAGGAATTACGATTCCTTCATCCATAAATCTTCTCAATTCTCAAAGTCAAAGAAAATATACGTATCATGAGAATATAGTCAAAGAAGCTGTAGATGCTTACATTGATCAATATGGAGATTCTTTTCAAGAAGGTAATGAAAATTGTAGTTGTTATCAAATTCCTTATCGTGCTCTACTAGAAGAAGAGTTAATCAAGGAAGATGATATTGAATGTGATGCCTCTGATGGAGCAACCGGTGGTGTTATTTTAGCCTATCCCATTGATGACTCAAGAAATAATTTTCGTTATCAATATTATTTAAATTGTAAAGATAAAGGTAGTGATGAATTAATTCATGAAGGTGGAACGGCTCCTAGTGGTTGTTGTGGTGTCAGTAGTGTCTTCATGGTTACGGATGTTATTTTAAGATATAATGATGAAAATGGAGATATATATCCTCAAAATGATTTTAACTGGACTACCCAAAATGTATATGCAAAGTTTGAATCCAATGATCCTTATATGGCAGGAATTAAAGGGTATGAGTATTCGCTTAATGGAGGCAGCACTTGGACTAGTATCAATACCGATCATGCTACTTTTTCAAGTGATATGAATAGTGTAGTACAAGTAAGAGCGGTTGATAATGATGGACATAAGAGTAGTGTGAAAACCTATACTGTTCGAATTGATAAGACCGCACCGGTCGTTACTTTAAAGGTTAATTCTCAAGATACGAGATACAATACGACGAAAGTCAATGTTTCTCTTAGTGCGACTGATGGCACTTCAGGTGTTGAAGATATGTGTATTCAGAAGTCACCAAATGCGAAAGACTGTGTTTGGACCAATTATTCTACAGCCGTTCGTGCAATGGATACAGGACGTAGTTATGATGGTGGAAGTACGGTGTTTTATGCGTTTGTAAGAGATAAAGTAGGAAACGTTGGAACAAAGAGTTATTCTTATTCCGTCTATAGAACATGTTCTTCAACGTATACTTCATGGGGCGGCTGGGGAGGCTGCAGTAAAAGTTGTGGTGGAGGAACAAAGTCTAGAAGTGGAACAAAATACGATTCCTATTTTGCCACCAATTGTGGAAACACCAGCAGTTCAAGTAGTTGTAATACACAAGCCTGCCCACCACCTCCAAGTAGTGGCGGCGGAGGAGGCAGTAGCAGTGGTGGAGGCGGCGGTGGTAGCTGTAAAATTCCTTGCTGCTTCGGTGGACGTACTACCAGTGATGGCGGTTATGTATGTTGGGAAGCTCCAGCATCATATGCCGTATACGCTAACTGTTATGCTCGCCCATGTGATTGTGATACTACATGGCCACACTGCTAATTGAGAGGTTTAAGATGAAAGATAAAAATAAAAAATTAATAATGATTTTAGTGTTAGCATTTATTTTAGTTATAGTGGGAGTGTATGTATTTATTCATAACCAATCAAGAACAAATGTAAATCCAAATGAGAATCAACCATCTGGAAATACTCCACAAGAAGAATATCCTTCTGATACGATCACAGAAAAAGATTTTACGCTATATGAAACGGAAGGCGTAGAAAAAAGTACAATCATTCAATACAATGATGATAATACCAGCCATATTTACGTTTTGATTACCAATCATGACGATACTCCTTTAGAATTAACCAATTTTACCTTAGATGTTTTTAGTAAAGAAAAAGAATATTTAGCGAGTAAAAAATTTGAAACCGTTGTTTTAGATCCGAATGGAGGATGTCATCTATTTGAGTGGGATTCCGATATTGAAAACGTAGAACCTACCCAAGTCTCTTGGCGTGCACCTTCTAATTAGGAAAAGAGCCTTCTTAAACAGAAGGTTTTTTAATTTCTTTAAATTTTATTTTTTCTTTACAAACGAAAGCATTTATTATATAATTTAACTTGTAAAAAAGCAAAGAAATTGAGGAGTACAAAAGAGCTTTTGTAATAGAGAGACTGTGGAGGGTGTAAACAGTTCAAAAATCTTTTGGAAAGTAGCAATGGAGCTAAATTTCTGAAATAAGAGTAAGAAATTTCGTATACGTACGTTACACGTGATGAAGATGCGTAAAATAGTTTTACGAACTAAGGTGGTACCGCGGAAAAATGAATTCGTCCTTAAACTGAAGGAGGAATTTTTTTATGGATTTCGAAAAATGTAAGCAAGCATTTGAACAATATATGAAAAAATATGACCGAAAAGATAAGAAGATCCGTTTAAAGTATATTCATACCTATAAAGTGGTGGACTTAATGGAAAGACTTTCGTTGGAATTGGGACTTTCTAAAGAGGATACCTTTCTTGCTAAAGTGATTGGTCTTCTTCACGATATTGGAAGATTTGAACAAATTGATAAGTACCATGTCATTGATGATGAAAAGAGTCATGTAAATCATGCGGAAGTAGCCGTCAATTATTTATTTGAGGAAGGACATATTCGGGATTTTCTTGATATAGATACCTATGATGAAATTATAAAAGAGGCAATACTCAATCATAACCGGTATAAAATCGAGAAAGTAAGAAATAAAAGTCTATTGTTTGCTAAAATGATAAGAGATATGGATAAAGTGGATATTTTTCGAGTGTGTGCTTCTTACTTTGAATTAAAGTTTGATGCATCCAGTGTTTCTCCTAAAGTGATGCAAGCCTTTGAACAACAAAAAACAGTTCATAATAAAGACAGGAAGAGTCCAAGTGATGAAATTGTAAGTACCTTATCGTTTGTCTTTGATATTAACTTTAATGAAAGTTATGACTTACTAGCCTCAACCGATAACTTTTTACTCTTTGTAAATACGGTGGAAGTGGATCCTAAAAGTGAAGAGAAATGGGAAGCATTAAAACAAATTTGCATTGATAAAATAAATAAAGGAATAGGTGAATAAATATGTTAGATAAAAAATATGATTCGAAAAAAGTAGAAGAGGCTAAATATGATTTTTGGTTAAAAAACGATTTCTTTAAATCGGGAGATTTGACCAAAGAACCTTTTTGTATTGTGATTCCACCTCCTAATGTTACGGGAAAACTTCATATTGGGCATGCTTGGGATACCACTTTACAAGATATTATTATACGGTATAAACGAATGATGGGGTATGACGCTTTATGGCTTCCAGGCATGGATCACGCAGGAATTGCAACACAGGCTAAAGTTGATAAGAAGTTAAAAGAGATGGGCTATAATCCAAGAGAGATGGACAGGGAAGAATGGTTAAAACACGCCTGGGCTTGGAAAAAGGAATACGCCGATAATATTCATGAACAGTGGAAAATGTTAGGACTAAGTCTCGATTATTCCAAAGAACGTTTTACCTTGGATGAAGGCTTAAGTAAAGCGGTACGTCAAGTATTTGTAACCCTTTATAAAAAAGGTCTCATCTATCGAGGTGAAAGAATTATCAACTGGGATCCAGAAGCCATGACGGCCTTATCGAATGAAGAAGTTATCTATAAAGAAGTGGAGGGGGCTTTCTATCATTTAAAATATCCAATCGTTGGAAGCGATAGCTATCTTGAAGTAGCCACCACCAGACCTGAGACGATGTTTGGAGACACCGCGGTTGCAGTAAATCCTAGTGATGAACGTTATAAACATTTGATAGGAAAAGAAGTACTTCTTCCAATTGTCAATAAAAAGATTCCTATTGTAGGAGATATGCATGCGGATCCCGAATTTGGAACGGGTGTTGTTAAAATTACACCAGCGCACGATCCTAACGACTTTGAAGTAGGACTTCGTCATAATTTAGACCGTATTGTCGTTATGAATCCCGATGCAACGATGAATGAAAATGCTGGAAAGTATCAAGGTATGGATCGTTTTGCTTGTAGAGAGGCCTTATTAAAAGATCTAGAAGAACAAGGTTATTTACTAAGTGTTGAAAAAATGGTGCACTCAGTAGGTCACTCGGAAAGAACTAATGTCATGATTGAACCTTATCTATCAAAGCAATGGTTCGTTAAGATGCGTCCTTTAGCGGATCACGTTTTAGAAAATCAAAAGAATAAAGATACCAAAGTAAATTTTGTTCCAAAACGTTTTGAAAAAGTGATGAATCACTGGATGGAAATTACCTATGACTGGTGTATTTCAAGACAACTTTGGTGGGGACATAGAATTCCTGCTTGGTATAAAGGGGACGAAGTCTATGTTGGAATGGAGGCACCTCAAGAAGAAGGCTGGGTCCAAGATGAAGACGTTCTAGATACTTGGTTTAGTTCTGCTTTATGGCCTTTT
>CANRHM010000062.1 GCA_947630415.1 uncultured Bacilli bacterium
GAGGAAGAAATATCCTAAGAAGGAGAAATACCAAACCGTGAGGTTTGGGCATGATTTATTTATAAATCATTTTGTTCGTGCGCCGTGCATGGCGTATATCTAGTTGATGAAAGTTCAATACACGCGTAGGTATCGACGAAGTGTTAGGGAAGCACAAAGCATCAATCGTGAGGTTGGGGCTGAAGGAAGTGTGGAACAAAATCGAGGACTAACGAATAGAAACTTATTAGAAGGCTATATAAAGGGATAAGGTTGCGAAACAAACTAAAGTCCAAAAGATACACGTAACTTTATGTAGTAAAGTAAGTAGTTAATCGAGGAAAGATATACGTCTTACCACGGGAGGTCTTGTAGACGATTAAGGAGGACCCTAATAAGAAAATCGGTCGAAAAAGGTTTACTACAAGAAGTCAGCCGAGGTCGTAGTACTAGGAAATAGGAAGGACCGAATAATTTGTAGTTTTTACAACTAAAATTGGAATAGGTTAAAGTCAGAATAAATAAAAGGAAGAGTACCAAGCGTACCTTGGGAAAAAGCCTCAAAGGATGATTAACCTATGAGCGAAATTAGAGAGGTGAGAACAGATATGGAACTTTTAGAAAAAGTACTTTCCAAAGACAACTTAAACAATGCCTATAAACAGGTCTATAAGAACAAAGGAGCAAGTGGAGTCGACGGAGTAACTGTCGAAGAATTATTTTCCTATATCAAGGAACACAAAGAAGAAATACTAGAAAAGATAAGAAATAGGAAATACAAACCACATCCAGTAAGAAGAGTCTATATACCAAAAGAGAATGGAAAATTAAGGAAATTGGGAATCCCAAGCGTAATAGATAGAGTATTGCAACAAGCAATAGTGCAAGTATTAACACCAATCTATGAAGAACAATTCTCCAATAGTTCTTATGGATTTAGACCAGGAAGAAGCTGTGAACAAGCAGTTGTAAAAGCACTAGAGTTATTCAATGATGGATACGATTGGGTCGTGGATATAGACTTGCAATCATTCTTTGATGAAGTAAACCAAGACAAGTTAATAGGTATAATAAGAAGAACTATAAAAGATGGAAATCTAGTTTCACTAATAAGGAAGTTCTTACAAAGTGGAGTAATGGAAAAAGGGGTTATACAAGAAACAAAGAAAGGAACACCTCAAGGAGGGAACCTAAGTCCATTATTATCAAATATCATGTTAAATGAACTTGACAAGAAATTAGAAGCAAGAGGATTAAACTTTGTAAGATATGCAGATGACTGTTTAATAATGGTAAAAAGTGAAAAAGCAGCAAATAGAGTAATGGAAAGTATAACTACATTTATAACTAAGAAATTAGGATTAAAAGTAAATGTAGAAAAGAGTAAAATAGCAAGACCTAATGAAATTAAATACTTAGGTTTTGGATTTTATAAGAAATTTAATCAAAATGAATGGAGACCAAAGCCACATATTAAATCAATTGAGAAATTTAAAACAAAACTACACGATATACTTGTAAGAAGCATAAGTATAAGTTTGGATGAAAGATTACTCAAACTAAAACAAACAATATATGGATGGGTCAACTACTTTAAAATTGCAGACATGAAAGCATTGCTAAAAGGCATAGACAGACAAGTAAGAAGGAAACTTCGTGTAATTATATGGAAACAATGGAAGAGGATAAGAAAAAGATATACTTGTCTTAGAAAGTTAGGAGCAAGTCCTCGAGATGCCTATGTAACAGCCAATTCAAGAAGAGGTTATTATAATATAGCACATACGAGAGTGATAGAAACTGCAATATCAAAAGAAAGATTAAATAAAAGAGGCCTAGTTAACTCACTAGACCATTACTTAAAAGTACATGTTATTACAAATTAAACCGCCGTATACCGAACGGTACGTACGGTGGTGTGAGAGGGAAAAGTATTCAAGAACTATTTTGAAAAGTTTTCTCTACTCGATTAGGAGGGTTTTATGCTTTTTTTATATTTGGTTTTGTTTTTCGTTATTTTAATTTATTACTTTACCAAGACGAGAAGAGCACTTCATATGCTCCAACAAAATCTATATAACGAAAATAATCGTTATATCAAATGGTTAGGTAAAAATTTAAAGACTGCTTTTTGGCATTTGGACTTATTAGGCATTGCTTTTGCTATGATGGTTTTATTAGGACAAAATGAAGTCTTCTTAAATATTGTCTTAATTTTAAGCATTGCCTTTTATCTTTTATGTGAGTACCGTTCGATTATGCATGCAAAACAAGATCAAAATAAAAAACCATTGGTCACTACTGCTAGGATTAAACGCCTTTGGGTAACCTTGCTTATTCTTTATTTTATACCGATTATTTTAGCATTATTTATTCCTAGTTATTTAGAAGAAGTCTTTTTGGTTATGACCCTTTATCCTATTTTCTCTTATATACTTGTATTTCTTGCAAAAATTATTAATTTCCCTGTCGAAAAATTGGTAAGCTACTATTATTTAGGAAAAGCAAAAAAACGTCTTCGCTCGATGTCTAATCTGAAGGTAGTAGGTATCACCGGAAGTTATGGAAAAACGAGTAGTAAGAATATTTTAAATGACATATTAAATGTAAAATATATTTCAAAACCAACCCCTAAGAATTTTAATACTTATAATGGTCTCATGATAACTATTAATAATTACTTGGATAAGTTTGATGAAATCTTTATTGCCGAAATGGGTGCTTATACCAAAGGAGATATTAAAATGCTTTGTGATTTAGTCCATCCAAAGTACGGAATCCTAACAAAGATTGGAACAGCACATCTAGCTACTTTTGGAAGTCAAGAAAACATTCAAAAAACGAAATTTGAATTGATTGAATCGCTTCCAAGTGATGGTGTAGCAATTCTAAATAAAGACGATCCATTACAAGTAAATTATCCACTTCAAAATAAAGTAAAAACGATTTGGATTGGAATTGATAGTCCAGATGCCGATATTTTGGCGACCCATATTCATTGTACCAATAAAGGAACGACTTTTGATTTAAAAATAAAAGGAGAAAAGAAGACTTATCCATTTGAGACTAGACTTTTAGGTTCTTACAATGTTTATAACATTTTAGCAAGTATTGCTTTAGGACTAGAATTTAACATTTCAATTCCGGAACTTCAAAGAGCAGTTGCTAAAGTAAAAGCCGTAGAACATCGTTTGGAACTTAAGCGTTTGGGCGATATGTATCAAATAGATGATGCTTATAACTCTAACCCAGTTGGAGCTAAAATGGCGGTAGAAGTCTTAGGCATGATGGAAGGAACCAAAGTAGTGGTAACACCTGGTATGACCGAACTTGGAAAAGAAGAAGACAAATACAACAAAGCGTTTGGAAAACAAATAGCAAGTGTTTCAGACTATGTTATTTTAGTAGGTAAAAAACATACCAAACCGATTTATCAAGGCTTAATCGAAAGTGGATTCGATAAAGATAAAATATTTATATTAAGTGATGTAAGAGAGGCCTATCCACTCGTAAATCAATTAAAACAAAAAAACAAAGAGATCTATGCTTTGTTTGAAAATGATTTACCAGACAGTTTACTTACAAATGAGGAGTGATAATATATGAAAATTAAAGTAGGTGTCATTTTTGGTGGCGAAAGTGTTGAACACGAAGTAAGTATTATTTCGGCTATTCAAGCCATGAATAAAATGGATTTAGAAAAGTATGAAGTAGTACCTATCTATATTACGAAGGATCGGGAATGGTATACAGGAGAAATGCTCAAAGATATTGAGACTTTCCGTGATATGGATTTATTAAAAAGATATGCGAAAAATGTCGTTTTGTATTATAAGAATGGTCGTTTCGTGCTTCAATCAAAAGGATTTATACGTCGTATTGTAAATGAAATCGATTTAGCATTTCCAATTGTTCATGGAACCAATGTGGAAGATGGTGTTTTACAAGGTTATTTACAATCGATTGGCATTCCGTTTGTCGGAAGCGATGTTTATAGTTCAGTAGTAGGTCAAGATAAAGTTTTCATGAAAAAGATTTTTGAAGGAGAAAAACTTCCATTAACCGCTTACTATTGGTTCTATGATAACGATTATCTAGAAGATAGTGAGGGCTTATTAAAGAAAGTAGAAAAACACCTTGATTATCCCGTTATTGTAAAACCTGCAACCTTAGGAAGTAGTATTGGAATTCATCCAGCACACGATCAAAAAGAATTAATGGAAGCGATTGAAGACGCCATTAAATACGACCATAAAATTGTGGTAGAAGAAATGGTTCAACACTTAACTGAAGTAAACATTAGTGTCTTAGGAAATTATGAAAATCATATAACTTCAGAAATCGAGGAAGTAGTTCCTATGAAAGACTTCTTAACGTTTGAAGATAAATACATTGCTGGAGGCAAAAAAGGAACGAAGTTTAAATCTTCTAAAGGAATGCTTTCTACCAATCGTCGTATTCCAGCCTCGATTAGTGAGAAGTTAAAAGACGAAGTTCGAAGTGTTGCTCTAAGTGCTGCTCATGCCCTAGGTTCAAGTGGGGTATGTCGTATCGATTTCTTAGTCGATAACAAAGCGAAAAAAGTCTATATTAACGAAGTCAATAGTATTCCAGGTTCGCTTGCTTTCTACTTATGGGATCCTATTGGAAAAGACTATACCGAATTATTAGACGATATGATTAACTTGGCCGTTAAAGATTATAAGAAACGCATTAGTAAAACCCATTCTTTTAGTAGCAACATCTTAAGTGGCTATGGAAGAGGAAGCAAAGGTTTAAAAGGACTCAAAGGAGTTAAAGGAGTAAAAGGAAAACTATAGTATCTTGTTTAGCAAGATGCTTTTTCTCTATCATAGAATGAATTGAAAGGAGATTATATGTATACTTTATTACCATTACCGTATAGTTATGATGATTTAGAGCCTTATATCGATACCCATACGATTGGACTTCATTATCATAAACATCAACAAAATTATTTAAATAAATTAAATGAATTACTACAAAAGAATAACTGCTCTTATCGTTATCCTATCGAAGAATTAGGAAATCACTTAGAAGAATTTAGTAAAGAAGATCAAGAGAACATTTTATTCCAGTGGGGTGGTGTTGTAAACCATAATGTCTATTTTAGAAGTATGGCCAAAGACAAAACATCGATGAGTGATGCTTTAAAAGAAGCCATTGATAAAACGTTTGGAAGTCTTGATAAAATGAAGACCGAATGGAAAAAGCAAGCTCTAGCTCTAAAAGGAAGTGGCTATGTTTTCTTAGTCCAAGATAAGAATGATTTAAAACTCGTATCTTTTCAAAATCAAGATACCCCTTATCGTTATGGCATGAATCCCTTACTTGCTTTAGATTTATGGGAACATGCCTATTACCTCAACTATGAAAATAAAAAAGACCTCTATATCGATAACTTCTTTGAAGTATTAGATTTCTATTTTGCTAATCAAAACTTTAAATAAAAGGACCTTTAGAACAAGATCCTTTTCTATTTGTAAGTACAATTATTAATAAATTGATTTTCTATGTTTCGAAGTTCTATTACTAGATTTTTAATCTTTCGTTTTCTAAAAAGAGAGAAATGATGATTTTGCTCTTGCTTAAGTAAAGTTATCATTTTAAGCAGTAATGCAATAAAAGTACTATAACCATCGTCTTTTCCATAAATGGCATTGAACCAAGATGGAATATCTTGAATTTCTCCGTTAATTCGTAAATTCTCTAAAGTAGATTTAAACGTTTTATTGGTAAGGAGAGGTTTACTTAATTGAGTAGGTAGATAGTAAGCACTTGACGTATACGTACCATCGATTTCTTTTTGAATCGCATAAAGCGTATTTTGAAGCGATCGATCTTTGATATCTTCTAAGTTAAAAGAGGCCATAATCGTAATAATTTCTTCCGTTTGTTCGGTATTGATGATTTCTTCTAAAATGTAACTATCTTCTTTTTTATAAGGGGCTAAATTGTTTTTATAATAGATAATATTGGTAAGCCCTGTTCGAAGATAGAGATAATCTTCCGTTATAGTGATTTCTTTTTGATAAGAGTTAATGGCATGATTCATTTCGTGGACTAAGTTGTCGATTAATGTCATTAAAGGAATATTTTCATAACGATTTAAGAAAATCTTTTTATCTGTTTTATAACCTTCACTAGATAGATAGGGAACACTTTGATAATAAGCTTGCCTTATAGGATCTTCCCTTCCAGTGATAACGATGGGGATATTTTTAAAACAGTCTAGGATTAAATGCTCTCTTTCATAGCCGTATTTGATAATAAAAGCAGGAACGATGAGATAGAGTAGGTGTTTAATATTATCTAAATAATGATATGAAGAACTCAACTCATCAATAAAAGGCGTATATTTAGTAAGTAGTAATTCTAAATTCGTTTTCATAGTTTCCTCCCTAGTATTAGTGTAAACAAGATTGTCTTTTTCTACAAGGAAAAATCTAATTTTCTATAAAGTATTGACAATTAGGGGACCTCTTATGATATAATTAGTCCTGTAACCAAAGGAAATAGATGGGCTGTTAGCTCAGTTGGTAGAGCAACTGACTCTTAATCAGTGGGTCTAGGGTTCGAATCCCTAACAGCCCACCACTGGATTGTTAAGGATGTTATATCCTTTTTTATTAGTTAAAATAAATGCGAGGATGGCGGAATGGTAGACGCGCTACTTTGAGGTGGTAGTGGCTTATGGCCGTGGGAGTTCAAGTCTCCTTTCTCGCACCAGATAGATACCAAACTCGGACTAGTACAGTTCGAGTTTTAAAATGATTAAATTTATGTTAAAATATTTTATGGAAGAATTGATGTATTATTCAATTTAGAAAACACACTTGTATATTGGCAAATATAATATAGTTTTTAATTATAATAAAAAATCTATTTATATTTCTAAGTGTTATGAAAGGGTAATTAAGGATTTTTATGGAATCAAAGTATAATTTAACTTATGTCAAACTTGATAAAAATATGGTTGATATAGCGTTTGATATTCAAAAATCAATATGGCCAGAAGATCCAGACTATAATGATTTATATGACAAAGCAATCAATCCATTAGATGATAATTGCTTTTTCTTGGTTTATGATAAAGAAAAATTAATAGGAATTACTGGTGTGGACGTTTTTAGAGAATATCCTGATACAATATGGCTAGACTGGTTTGCAATCTTACCACAATTTAGAAAAAGGGGCTATGGAAAAAAAGTTTTACTTGATACTATAAATTATTGTAAACAGTTAAAAAGATATAAAAGTTTCAGGGTTGAAACAACATATTATGAAAATAGACCAGCTGTATTTTTATACGATAAAGTTATGCATTATAAGGAAAATTATACTGCAGAAGATACTAAGAATAATAAGACACACACGTTAATATATACTTATGTTCTAGATGGAAAATTTGAACCATGGAATAATAAATATTTAGGTTTAAGAAAATATTATAATAGTTTAAGATTATTATAAGTTGTTGTACGTCTTCCTTTAGGGCACCAAATAGATATCAAACTCGGACTAATACAGTTCGAGTTTTAAAATGATTAAATTTATGTTAAAATATTTTATGGAAGAATTGATGT
>CANRHM010000063.1 GCA_947630415.1 uncultured Bacilli bacterium
TTCCAATAATTTTTTCATATCTCTTTCAACATTTTTTGGTTCTGTAGTTTTTAAACCTCCAACTTCATTTGGCAATTTTTTATATTCACCAATATTAAACCAATCTTTTCTACTATCTGATGTTCCTTCTTTTAATATCTTATGAAATTCTTTTATCATTTTTTCTGCTAGTTTTTTATTTGCCATATCTAGCATATAATCCACTAGTTTAAAATGGTTAGATGCTTCTAAAACATCATCTAAATCTGTAATAGAATCTTTTTCTGCTAATAGTGTATTGGTTTCATAAATGTATCTTGTTTGATCTTCTGTTAACTTACTTCCTTCAATATGATTTGTGTTGTAAGCAAAAGTTATTTGAGTATTATGATATAAATTACCTTTTAATTTCATATTTTTTTGTTCCCTTAATACTTCTAAAATATTAATTTTAGATACATCAAAAGTATCTTCTTTTAATAACTCATCAACAGAAATCTCAAACAATTCAGCTAATTTTTTTAATGACTCAATATTAGGTTCTAATATTCCAGCTTCATACTTTGATATTGTTGTTGCTTTTACTCCTAATATATAAGCCACTTCATTTTGAGTCATATTTTTGTTTTCTCGATATAACTTTATTTTTTCTCCTAACATAATAAAAACTCTCCTTTTCACTACAATAATATTATATCATATTGTTTCCAAAAAAGAAAGATATTATTAACGTTTAGTTTAATAATATCTTTTTCGGAATGTTATTCTCTTTTAATTTTTATATACATTTATAATCATATTATATAGTTCATCGAAACTACTTTTTGTTTTTTCACTTATAACACTTTTGCATTTTTCAATTATTTCATCGGTACTTGTTACTAATGCTGTCATTATACTAGAATATGAAGAATTTTTATTGAGTTGAAGTATCTCACATAAATTTTTAAAATCCTCATCATTAAACATCTCTTCCATTCTAACTTTATTTTTATTATACAAGTTTGGTAAAATAAACATCTTTTTCTCTTCTATCTTTCCAAATGCTTTCTTTGACTTTTCAAAATAATTAATACCCTCATCATCATTATCCCATATACAAATGTACGGCTTATCATATGCAATCATTTTAGGAATATTGTTATAAATAGACTCTGCATTAACTCCTGGCAAAATAACATATCCTTCAAACTTATTACAAAATTTTTCTATAGCATATTTGTCATGAATTCCTTCAACCATAATAATTTTCTGATTTTGAGAAAAGAAATCCCAATCGGCAATACCTAGTGCTTCATAAACTGGTTGTAATTCACTAGTTTTTTTAGTTTTTGTTTTTAAGTTAGTTATTTTGTTTATCTTAATTTCCTTATTATGATCCTTCTCTACTAAATAAATATATTTAGGTGGTATATATTTAGGATCAAGTAAATGATGCGTATGCGTACAATAAATTACTTTTCCATCTTTATTTGAGATGTTTTTTATCATTTTGCATAACTTTTCCTGTGCAGAAGGATGTAAATAAGATCCAGGCTCATCTAGTAAATAAATAATATCATTATTTGATCCCGTTGATTTTGGGTTATATTTTATTTTCATGACAAAATTAAAAAACCACAAAAAACCTTTACTTCTTTCTTCTATATTAAAAAATCTATCTTGTTTTCCTTTATTTTCTTTTATTTGTATACCTAATACATTTTTATTTTCTTTTTTATTTAGTGTTAACTTAATACTAAGACAATTGCTTTTTTCTAGTGATATTTTTCCCCATTCTTTTACTAATGTATTATTAATTTCTTCCTCAACATCACTCAATATGCCTAATTTTATATTGTTATCACTTTCCTTGATTAATTCAAATATTGAGTACCCAGCTTTTTTAAAAGCCATTTCATATATTCCTAACCAACCAAACAATTCTGTTTGATCTGGCAATATATCTATTTCGTTTTTTGGTCGCTCTATAAAATCATCATTATATATAATATATGATAATCTACTAACTAATTCTCTACCTATTAAATTAGCATCTTCTTCATTATCAATAACAGAAACTTTATATTTAAATTTTATTAAATCTCTTGTTATCTTTACTTCATTAAAATCTTCAAGCGAAGAATATTTATTTCGCAATTTTTCATTTGAAATACAATTTAAAAATTCTTCTTTCTTTATATTTATTACAGCTGAAACCTGTGCAGATTCTTTGTTTTTTGGATTATAAAAATTTCTTAAATTTTTTAAATGCCTTCCTTCAAATTCCTTATCATTTGCATAGTCAAATGCAAATATAGCTTGTAAAATTGTAGTTTTTCCAGATTCATTTGTTCCAATTAATGGAACAATTTTATCTTTTTCAATATCAATAGTTATAGGATTCTCTATTGCTCTATAATTTTCTATAATAAATTTTTTATATTTCATACTTTTTCCTTCCCTTATTCGTATTTATATTCTTCACTATCTTTATTATTTATTGGATATATAGTTTTATATTTTTTTCTTAATTTCTTCTTTATTTTTTTAGTCTATTACTAATTTTCCTTAGTATTTAACATTTAACAAACTATCAAAATGAAAATTTTCCGTTACCTTTGATATTTTATAAATACTGTCAATATATATTTTTTATCTACATTTAATTTTAACATTATAGTGCCTACTTAAACTCTATCTGTATCTTTTATTATTTTAAATAATCTTTCATTTTTATAAATTCTTTCTCTTCCAATTTTTTCAGATGTTAAAAATCCTAATTCTACTAATGTATCAAGATATTTTTGTGCTGTTTTATCTGAAACTCCTAATTGTTCTTGAATATAAGGAATTTTAGTATAAAATTCAAAAAATAATGCTTCTAGTAATTCTTTTGAATATAATTTTGTTTTCTCTCTTAGTTCATGTTTCATATTCACTATTTCATCTCTTATTTTATTAATTATGTTAATTGTTTCTTCTGCCATTTCTTCTATTCCAACTAACATATATATAATCCATTCTTCAAAATTTCCAGTTTCTCTTGTCTCTTGAAATAATTTGTAATATTCAATTTTATTTCTAATTATATATTTACTTAAATATAATATAGGTGTATCTATAAGCTCTTTTAATACTAGATATAATATATTAATTATTCTTCCTGTTCTTCCGTTTCCATCATAAAAAGGATGTATTGACTCAAATTGATAATGTATAATAGCTAATTTTATTAATGGATCTACCATATCATAATCATCATTTATATATTCTTCTAAATTTTTCATATATTCCAATATATCATCTTTTTTTTGTGGTGGAGTGTAGACTGTTTCTCCAGTTAATGTATTTTTTATTACTGTCCCTGGTACACTTCTTATTCCTGATTCATTATGTTCAACTTTTTCTTGAATACTAATTATTATATTTGTATTAATTATTCCTTTTTCCTTTACTAGATTATAACCTTGCCAAACAGCTGCTCTATAATCAACAACTTCCTTTGCTGCTGGACTAGTGTTTGTTGGTCTAATCATTGCTTTATAAATCTCATCATGAGTAGTTACTATATTTTCTATGCCGGAACTTGTTTTGGCTTCATTTATCATTATTGCATTTATTAAAATATTTTGATTTGGCATTGTTTTTGCTATACCTTTTAACTCTGCTAGTGCTCTACTTGTATTAGACAATTGTTTTAAAATTCTTTTGGTTTCTATTTCTTTATTTAATGGCAACATTTCCAATTTTTTATCCATTTTTTCACCTTCTTATTATATATGTTGGAAGATTTTTGAATTTTCTTCCGATATTTTTATAATACCAGAATTCTTTTCCGGTGTCAATACAATACCAGAATTTTTTTTAATTTTCTTCCGGTATTAATTTTAATTCTAAATCGTACTTATATTTAGATAATCATTATTATGAGAAGTTTGAAGATGGTACAATAAATGATATTACTGAAGAGATTCCTTTTGAGATTCCTAATAGTTGGAAATTTATTCGCTTTAATAATCTAATTAATTACAAAATAGGAAAAACACCTCCCAGAGGAGAAAAAACGTTTTGGAAAAATGATTATAATTGGGTTTCTATATCTGATATGATTGATGGAAATATTATTAAAGATACTAAAGAAATGGTATCTCAAAAAGCACATAATGAAATATTTGGCAATGATATTTCTCCTAAAGGTACTCTCTTGATGAGTTTTAAATTAACAATAGGTAAAGTATCTATACTAAATATTGATTCTTTTCATAATGAAGCTATTATTTCTATTTATCCATATTATGATGAAGGAAATACCTTACGAGACTATTTATTTAAGGTTTTGCCATTAATAAGCAATTATGGGAATACAAAAAATGCTATAAAAGGGAAAACTTTAAATTCAAAAAGTATAAATAATTTATTAATACCTATTGCTAATTTAAATGAATTAAGAAAAATAACTTATAAAATTGTTGACTTAGAAAACATTATAAAAAATTATAGTAATAAATATCTTGAATTAGAAAATCTCAATAAAAATTACAAAGAAGATTTAAATAAATCAATTCTTCAATATGCTATTCAAGGAAAATTAGTCAAGCAAGATTCTAATGATGAATCTGCAGAAGTTTTAATTAATAAAATCTTAGATGAAAAACGAGAATTAATTAGAACTAAGAAAATTAAAAAGGAAAATTTATCTGTAATTTATAAAGATAGTACAGATAATCAATTTTATGAGAAGTTTGATGATGGTACAATTAATAACATTACCGATGAAATTCCATTTGATATACCTGCAAATTGGTGTTGGACAAAATTAAGAAACATAGGTATATATAAAAAAGGTCCATTTGGTAGTGCATTAACAAAAAGTATGTTTGTTCCTAGAGCAGATGATACAATAAAAGTATATGAGCAAAAAAATGCTATTCAAAAAAATGTCACTTTGGGTGAATATTATATAACAAAGGATTATTTTGAAAAAAGTATGACAGGATTTGAAGTTTTTCCAAATGATATAATTGTCAGCTGTGCAGGAACAATTGGAGAAACTTATGTTTTACCCAAAGAAATGGAAAAAGGAATAATAAATCAAGCATTAATGAGAATGAGAATTTCAGAATTATTTCCACATGATTATTTCTTATTATATTTTGACTATGTATTAAAAAAATTCTCTGCCAAAAAAAGTAGTGGATCAGCAATTAAAAACATTCCACCTTTTGATATATTCAAAGAATTTTTAGTTGCAGTACCACCATTATTAGAACAAAACCGAATTATAAAGAAATTAAATATCATGCTTAATATCATTAAAACAGCTGAATAATCAGCTGTTTTTTACCAATCAATTATTTTATTTACAATCTCTTGTTGCTCTGTACTAGTTCTTCTTAGATATATTCTTGTTGTTTCTATACTTTCATGCCCCATTAAATCAGCAAGCAAAGAAATATCATTAAATCTATCCAAAAAACTTTTAGCAAAACGATGTCTAAATGAATGTGGATATATTACTTTAGAATTTAATCCATATTTAATACCTAATTTTTTTAATTCTCCACCAATGCCACGAGTGGTTATTCTTTTTCCATATTTGTTTTTAAAGATAAAACCGTTAGATAGTCCAATAGATTCAAACCATTTTAAAGCTTCTTCTTGTAATTTTCTAGGTATGTATATTCTTCTTAACTTTCCACCTTTAGAATATAAATCAAAGTATCCAACTTTAACATGCTCTACTTTAAATTGTACTAATTCGCTAACTCTAGCACCAGTTGCAGTAATAAATCTTATAACAAAATACCAATAAAAGTTTTTATCTTTTTTTAAGCATTTCTTAAAATATTCATAATCGGCTTCACTAATAACATTTTCTAAAAAATTCTTCTGTTGTAATTTTAATAATGATAATCTTAAATGATCTTTCTTTAAGTATTTTAGATATGTATTAATTGCTTGAATTCTCAAATTTACAGTTTTTATTTTGTAATTATCTACAAGAAATGTCTTGTATGATTGTAGATTTTTCTCATTTATAATTAAATATTTTGATTGGTATTGCTTCACTGTAAACAAATACACTTTTTGAGTATTTTGAGAAAGATTTTTGCTTTTAAGATATTTTTCAAAAGTAAAAGACATACTGAAAACCTCCTTTCCAGTATGTCATTATATTATTTTTCTATTATATGTATAAATTTATTAAATATATTTAGAATTTTCATCTGTTCAGATAATGGGGGGATTGGTATAAGTTTAGGTTTAATCATAGGTACGGTTAATTGCTTAACAGCTGTACCCACGCCTTTTTCAATCAATGCTTGTATTGATAATTGAAGATACTCTAAATTAGTATTTGTTAAAGGAATTAATACTAGTAGTCTTACAATTGGTACATATGGAATTGTACGTATTTTAGAATATCCTATTGTTCCTCTTCCTGAAATGGTTAATGATTCTTCACATATAACTGGTTTATCTGTAAATCCAAAAATACCCTCATTTTTTTCTCCATTTGATATCACTGGAATTATATTTTTCTCTGTAATATTTTTTGAAAATATTTTTGGTTTATCTCCACCTGCATTAATGCTTTTCACAATATTATTTAGCCTTGTCCAACACCAATTTGCAGGTATATCAAATGGAATTTCATCGGTAATGTTATTAATTGTACCATCATCAAACTTCTCATAAAATTGATTATCTGTACTATCTTTATAAATTACAGATAAATTTTCCTTTTTAATTTTCTTAGTTCTAATTAATTCTCGTTTTTCATCTAAGATTTTATTAATTAAAACTTCTGCAAATTCATCATTAGGATCTTGCTTAACTAATTTTCCTTGAATAGCATATTGCAAGATTGACTTCTTTAATTCATCTTTATATGAAGAATTTAATAATTCAATTTTGTTATGTTTTTCAGCATATGAATTTATAATTGGAGTTAATAAATCTATTTTATTTTTGATTCTACTTTGTTCTTCTAAAGGTGGAAGTGGAATCAGATATTTTTTTACATTATCTAATTTCAAAAACATTTGATTTGTTGAACCATCAGCATCTTTCTCTATTTGTATTCTATTTAACTTTAAAAAGTATAATAAATAATAAGATATTATTTCATTTATATTTCTAAATACAAATAAGTGTCCATCAGTAATATACTGATTACTTTCTAAATTAAATATTCCAGCCCTTCCAACAGTTCCACCACCAAGTGTATTTAACAATACATCATTTTTCTTTAAATAAAATTCCTCAGGATAATTTTGTATAAATTCATCGGTACAATATTTTATTCCATTTAAATCAATTCCATAGTTTTGATTATTTTTTTGCCCCAGCACCAAATTGTTATTAATAATTTTTGAATATTTGGGACTTTTTCCAGAAAAAGCTAGTAAACACATATTACTAAGTCTTGTCCATATCCAATTATCAGGAATCTCAAAAGGAATCTCTTCAGTAATATCATTTATTGTACCATTTTCAAACTTCTCATAATAATGATTATCTGAAGAATCCTTATATATTTCCGAATATTTTTCGCGTTTAATCTTTTTTTCTTTTATTAATTTTTCTCTTTCTTCTTTAATTTTTTCTAATAATACTGA
>CANRHM010000064.1 GCA_947630415.1 uncultured Bacilli bacterium
AGTTAAATGCCAATGAAAGAACAATTGAGTTAGGAATGGTTTGTGCATTGTTACATGATATTGGACTTAGTAAAGGAGATAAAAAAGACCATGCTATAGAAAGTAGCAAAATATTTTCTAGATATATTGATAAAAATGATATTAGTTTAGAAGAAATGGAAATTATTAAACAAGCAATTTTAGATCATTCTAAAGGCAATAATATACAATCTTTGATTGGACTCTCTTTAGTGCTAGCTGATAAATTAGATGTGACGTATCATAGAACGATAAATTCCAGTATTCAAGATTGGGTTAATAAAGAAATTCAAAAAATAAAAAAAGTAGATATTTTAATTGATGATAGTAATTTAATAGTAAAATATTTGACTGAAGCAAACTTTGATATTTCTGTATTAAAAAGTTGGGAGAAAGCAATTACTATACCTAAAAAAGTAGCAGAATATTTAAATAAAAATTATACATTTTTAATAAATGGTAGAGAAATTCAATATATTGATTTAATATTATAATTTAAAAGTTGTAGATTACTACGTCATTCGCACCAAATAGATATCAAACTCGGACTAGTACAGTTCGAGTTTTAAAATGATTAAATTTATGTTAAAATATTTTATGGAAGAATTGATGTATTGTTCAATTTAGAAAACACGCTTGTATATTGACAAGTCAATTATGCTTAAAAAGTTACCTGATGTAGGAGGAATAATGAATATGTCCAATAAAGAAATATTAGAAAATATAAAAAAATTATCAAAACAAGAAAAAAGAAATTTTTCTTATGATAATTTAGTTGAAATAATGAGTAAGTTAGAAACGAATGAAATTATTGAATTAAGTAATATTATTGGCTATCCAGTATTTACAAGATTATGTATGGGAGCATTAAAACATAAATTTGTTTTGTTGCAAGATGGAGCAGCGGCTATTATCGTAAATGAAAATGGACAAATTTTACTTCAATCAAGAGCAGATAATGATAGATGGGGACTTCCTGGTGGGTGTCAAGAATTGGGAGAAAGATTTGAAGATACGATAATTCGTGAAGTTAAAGAAGAAACAAATTTAGATATAACAGAGGATAATTTAGAGTTGATAGCCATTGTCTCTGGTAATAGTAGAAGAAATGAATATCCAAATGGAGATGTCGTTATTAATAATACAGCTTTATATTGTGTTAAAAATTATTCAGGAACATTAAAATGGGATGAGGAATCCAAAAATATGAAATTTTTTGATTTAGACAATTTACCTATGAATCAAAATGATCCAGATTTAATTGCAATTTATAGAAATATATTGAACAAGAAATCAATATAATAAAATGAATGAAACTTGCAAAAAAATCCATATTGTGATAATATGTATTTAGCAAGGAAATTTGCATAAAATAAAAAGGGAACATTCAGTTTTTCCGAGTTGAATGTCTACCCAATTTATATTGAATCAGACACTTATTCTAGCGAATGAGTGTCACTTTTTTATAACTACTATCATCATGATAAGGAGAAATAAAATGATAGCAATGAGCTTGAGAACTTTTAAAATAAAGGTCTTAGTTTTCATTTTTATCAAACCTCCTTTCTATAAAGATTGGAGGTAGACACTCAACAACTGATATTCCCTATAAAAAGTATACTATTTATTACATATAAAAACAAGCGTTCGAACGGTATTTTATTAAAAAGTTGTTGATCTTCTTCCCTTAGGGAACCATGGGTGTATTATTTAAACCTAGCAAGGTTCAGTTTAATAGGTATCTGTTCTTTGTACCATGAGATAGGGGGATACTTTATTTTAAAAACGCTTTTTTGACAAAACCTTGATAATATGGTATTATGAATATGTCAAGGCAACTTGCATAAAATAAAAAAAGGGAATACTTAACAACGCAATGTTGAGTACTCGCCAATATATTGGTTAGCACTTAATCTTGTTAGATTGAGTGCTTTTCTTTTACATAGAATACTATATTACAAAAGTAAAAAGTAAGGCTATTAGTAAAAAGATAATAAGAATAAGTGATAAGATTAAAAAATCTTTCTTAGACATACTATCAGCCTCCTTCCTTTTAGAAGTAGGCAAGCACCCAACTGTTAAATATCCCTAATACATTTATAATAAACATTTGTTTCTTGACACAACATATTTTAGATTAAAAAATAATATTTAGAAAACACACTTGCCGATTGAGAAAAACGATCATTTACAAGATAAGGAGACATAGATTAAATATGGAATCATTATATCGTGTAACGTATAATAATCAAGGAATATATAATGAATTAAAAAAGGTAGTAGGTAAAGATATTTGGTTATATCTACTTTCTTTAAAAGAAATAAATTGGTTACCAAAACCTCCAACCTATGCTACTGAGAATAGGTCTTATTTCACTCAGAAAGGTTTTGAAAGATTTAAAAAAGAAACATTACCTATCCTATATCAATATTTAGATGAAAAGAATATTAAAATAGAAACATTTGAAAAAGTTGAAAAAGTTGAAAATATTATTTATTCTGATGAATATCAAATAGTGACTGAAAACAAATAAAAAGTCATACTCCTTTTTAGAATTCCATTAAAGAATCTAGTTAAATTAACAAATATCAATTCTAGAAATGGAATTGATTTTTTGTTAAAATCTGGTTTATTGACAATTTAATATGCTATGATATGATTAAGACATTAATAAGTAATATAAAATTTGAATTAGGATTTAATGCTATGGGACAATCTATTATTTGAAATATATGTTTTGATAATCCTGTGAACCTTGAACAAAGCGAAAGGAATGTGCTGTTAATATGAAATTAGTTAGAAAAACCACGGAAGAGGAAATGATTCTTGCATTTTTAAAAGGAGAACTGAATTCAAAAAGATTTAATGACGATTTAAAAAATGCTCTTAATGAATTAGGGTTAGATGCAAATATTATTCTAAATGGTAATATAGAAGATGGACAAGAAAATCTAGATAGACTAAAGATCATGAAAGAATTTAGAGGTTATCCAGATGAAAAATTATTTAAAAGATTTCCTAAAATAGACGAATGGAAATTGGTAGAATTAAGTGAAAGCGACATAGATAACATCTATTATATTGATTATGACTATTGGAATGAATTATCGAATGGGACTTCTAAACCAGTCGAGGCAGCTAAGGTTATTAAGAGTGGAGTAGAAATATATGGAGTATCCAATAGACCTTTTTTAGAAGGCGTTGAATATAACAAAACAAATAAATTTCCACCCGTTATTTTAATTACTTGTAATGATGTGAAATATTTAATTATTGAAGGACATTCCAGAATGACAATATATGGTTTTAATCCAAGTAAACTTAATGGAACCTATGCTTATGTTGGTTATACTACGCAAGAAGAAATGAAAAAATACGATCAAAGAATGTTAATTAGTGAAGTAGTTAAAACAAGAAAATGATAAAGATTTGTTTGGATTTGACAAATGGTGAAAAAGTGCTATGATAGATTAATAAGTTGTAAAATAGACGACTTAGTAATATATAATATTGAGGATAAAATGATAGATATAAAAGATTTAAAAGTAAATTTAGATGCCTTGATGTCCTTATCAGAAAAGGTAATAATAGTTCCCCATAAGGAAGCAGACTTTGATGCATTAGGTTCTGCTATTGGACTTGCTTTGTATGCGAAAAAATCGAAAAAGCAAGCCTACATATTATTAGAGGATTCACTTTATAAATTGGATCGCGGAGTTCAACTGGTCGTAGAAGCAAGCAAAAGTGATTTTCCGCTTATTAGTAAAAATAAATATTTGGCGATGAGAAGCGATAATGATTTAACTATTTTAACGGATGTCAATAAAAAGTATTTAATTCATTTAGAAGAGACTCTATTAAATCCAGAAAAAACGATTATTATTGATCACCATGATCCAGATGATATGAGTGTAGAAGCAAAACACACTTATATTGATACCAAAGTATCGAGTGCTTCTGAGATTGTGACTAAACTTCTTTGTATGGGTAAAGTACGAATGACTCCAGAAGTAGCAGATTATTTATTAGCAGGTATTTATTTAGATACCAATAAATTGAGTAAAAATGTCTCTTCGGAAACATTTAAAACCGTAGCCAAACTCTTTGAGTGGGGTGCTACCTTAAATAGAGTATCGGATCTATTTGTTGAAGATTTTGCAAGTGATCGTAAAGTTCAAGAACTCATCAATCAATCTAAAATCATGAACTTTAGTGTAGCGGTGGCAAGTGGTAATGAAAATGTAACTTATACCAAAGAAGAACTAGCGAAAGTTGCCGATTATCTTTTAAGATACCGCGTTGATGCCTCTTTTGCTATCGGTTCTATTGATGAAAAAACAGTCTCTATTAGTGCACGTTCTAAAGAGAAAGTGAATGTAGGATGTATCATGCAACAGTTGGGAGGAGGAGGTAATCCTTTCTCGGGCGCTACCAAGATTGAAGATAAATCCATTCAAGAAGTGGAAAAAGAATTGATTAAAACTATTAAACCTCCTTGTTTTTCCGAATAACAAATCAAAAGAAAACGTTCTTTAGTAGGAACGCTTTTTTTAGTCTCGTACGATCATACATTCACGATCAGCACCAACACCAATTAATTTGATAGTGCAATTCGTATATTCTTCAATATAGTGAATATAATCTTTTGCATTTTGTGGTAAATCCTCAAAAGTTCTACATCCAGATATATCACCAAAATTTCCTTTAAACGTTTTATAAACTGGTTTTGCTTTGGCTAAAAAGGTTTCATTACAAGAGAAAGATTTAGTTTCTTTGCCATCGACTAGGTAAGCATAACAAACTTTAAATTCATCAAACTTACCAATCGTATCTAAATGATTCATATTAATATAATTGATACCATTGATTTTGATGGCATAGTTTAGAGCAACTAAGTCTAACCAGCCACATCTTCTAGGACGATGGGTAGTAGTTCCATATTCATGTCCTAGTTCTCTTATTTGATCTCCCGTTTCATCTAGTAACTCAGTAACATAAGGACCTTCTCCAACTCTTGAAGAATAGGCTTTGATAACACCATAGACATCACCGATATCACGAGCACTTAGACCACTTCCAGTAAGAATACCACCAATCGTTGGATTCGATGAAGTAACGAAAGGATAAGATCCAAAATCGATGTCGAGTAGAGTAGCTTGAGCACCTTCCGAAATAACCACTTTATCTTGTTCTAGATAATCGTGAATAAGGTTGATGGTATCACATACATAAGGCTTTAATACTTCGGCATAATGGGTATAATTTTGATAAAGTTCATCAAAATCACATAAAGGGTAGCCATTCATTTGAAAAAGCTCATTCTTTTTATCCACTTGTTCTTTTAATAACTCTTTAAAGTTCGGTTTATATAAATCCTCCATACGGATACCAGAACGTTCATATTTATCACAGTAACAAGGACCAATTCCTCTTTTGGTAGTACCAATCTTATGCTCTCTTTTATCTTCTAACATTTGGTCAAGTGCACAGTGATAAGGGAAGATAACATGGGCTTTCTCACTAATTCTTAAATTTTCTTCGACTTTAATGCCATTTGCTTTTAACATTTCGATTTCTTCAATCAATACTTTAGGATCGATGACGACACCATTTCCAATAACACCAATCGTTTTATTAGATAAGATTCCAGAAGGTACTAAATGAAGTGCATATTTAACTCCATCGACCGTTACAGTATGACCCGCATTATTTCCACCCGTAGCTCTTATCGACATATCGGCATTTTGTGAAAGATAATCCGTAGTCCTTCCTTTTCCTTCATCGCCATAAAAGGCTCCTAAAACCACACTTACTTTTGACATAAATAAATCATATCCTTTCCAACAAACTTTATTTTACAATAAAACAGTCTCTAATACAAATTTTTTTCTATTTTTTAGATAAATAATAAGTTCTTCGCTTATTTTCTTATTAGAATATATTTGGGAGGGAAAAAATGAAAGCAGGTTATCAAAATGAATATGATCTTATTAAGGAAATCAACCATAAGCATTTTTATGAATTGAATCCATTATGGCAAGAATTAATAGAAGAACTTTATCCTGAAGTGGATTCAAATGATCTAGTTATAGCGTATAAGTATGGACGGTATGCTAAAGTAGATATGGTAATAGAGATAAAAGGAGTAAAAAAGAGAATCAGTATAAAAAGTGGAGCTAAAAACTCTGTACATGTAGAACCTATTCAGTCCTTTATTCATTTTCTTAAGAAAAATGGATTTAAAGAGGAGAGAGATAACTTTACTTAAGTTAACACCTATTAAAATAAGAGAATATCGAAAATTAGAAGATTTTCCTTATAAGATTCTACATGTAACTGTAACCAAAGAAGCAAGTAGATATTATGTGAGTGTATGTGTAGAAAAAGAAATACCTTCTTTATCTTTTGAAGGAAGAAAGATAGTAGGAATTGATTTAGGAGTAAAAGATTTAGTTATTACGAGTGATGGAATAAAATATAAAGCGTTAGAAAATATCAAGAAATTTGAAAGAAAGATAAAAGGATACAACAAAATGTTATCAAGAAGTGAGAAGAGAAGTAAAAACCGTGAAAAGATCAAGATAAAACTAGAAAGAGTTTATCAAAAGATGAGAAATGCAAGGAAATACTATACGCATTATATAACGAGTCAAATTGTAAAAGAGAATGATATTATCGTATGTGAAAAGTTAAAGGTCCAAGAAATGATTATGAAAGGGACAAGGAGTTTATCACGAAGGATAGCAAGTAGTTGTTTAGGAGAAATCCTAAGGCAGTTAAAATATAAAACAGAGTGGAATAACAAAAGACTTTATCAAGTAGATACATACTATCCAAGTAGTCAGCTATGTAATCATTGTGGAGCAAGGAATGAAGAAGTAAAAAATTTAAACATACGAGAATATGAATGTAAGGAATGTGGTTGGTTATTAGATCGAGATATCAATGCAAGTATAAACCTATTGACAGAAGGAATAAACTATTATTTAAAAGAACTAGAACAAAATTAAATTAAAAGAATCAAAAAAATTAAGTACGGTCCAGGCGACTGCGGAAATTGGTCTCTGGAGGAAGCAACATCCAAAGAAGGAGAAATACCAAATCGTGAGATTTGGGCATGATTTATTTTAATAAATCATTTTGTTCAATGAAGCGATTGCTTGTTAGACTATGAACACTTAGAAAACATGGAATTCATAATCACTTGATAAATCAGTTATAACCGACTTTTAACTTATATCCAATACTTTTTAAAATTTTTATGACATTTCTTATGACATTTCTTACGACATTTCTCACGACATGATATAATTATATCAAGAGAATTAGGAGACAAAAATGGTAGATGTTATTGAAGATATAAGAAATGAATTTAAAATAAAATTAACTAATAAATTTGAAGAAGAAGTT
>CANRHM010000065.1 GCA_947630415.1 uncultured Bacilli bacterium
AATTCTTAATGTTGACGATACTGGATCATAAGCTCCTCTACTGAATACATCTTGTAAAGTATCTTTAACATATACTATTGGTGGTATTGTTGCCCCATCACTTTTATTTTTTAATACAATTGATGCACTACCAGAACTAAGAGCAGTTATGGTTAAATTATTACCTTCTTTTTTTACATCAATATTGCTTGAATGTTCTGTAACACTAAATTTTTCTAAAACATTATTAGAATCAGTTAAAGTTGTACTTTCGCCAATATTTAAATTAATACTATTTCCATCAAAACTAGGTCTTGTAGTATGTTGTTGAACTAAATTTTCTATTTCTTGAGTTTCACTAACAAATAAATTATCGTTTTTTACCCCATTTAAAGTATTTGTATAATGAAATGAAGCATTTGGTTCAACTGTTTTCCATATCATAACTTGCGTTATCATATACCATTTAGATTCAGTATGACTTCCATAGCCATATCCATAATAAGCAAGTAAACTTATTCTTTCCCAATCTTCATCACTTAAACTTAAAACTCTGGCATATTCTTCTTTAATAACTTCATATTGGTTTGCTTTACTAGGATCAAATTCTACAAATGGTTGCAGACAATACAAAAAAGCTCCATCATCTTGACGGAGTATAAATCTTCCTTGTAGGTATCCACCATTTCGTCCATTTTCATCAGTTTTTACCAAATATACAGGTATCCAACTACCAAGAGCCATTTTGCCTTGAAATGTTTCTGCTTTAACATTAAAAAAACTTGTTATAAACATAACAAGTAACAAAATCAAAATTAAATATTTATTTTTTACTTTCATAATATCATCCCCTTTAGTATTTATCTAAAAATTTTTAATGTTTATTTATTTACCTTCAAATAATATCCTAGCAAATCGCCAGAATAACTATCGACTTCAAAACACCAGAAATTTATAATTTCATAAACTTGTTCCGTCCCTGCATCTACACAAGCATTAAATGCTCCTTCTTTACCACCATAGTCTTTAACACTATAGTATGGAGTTTGCCACGAAAATTCTGGAGTATTATAATAATCATACTCACTTACACCTAATCTATCCCATATATTTTGAGATGGTGTTGTATTTGTTGAAGTAGTGGTACTTTGTGTATTATTTTGAACTGCAGAACCACTGGTATTAGTTTGGTTATTAGTAGTAAGTTTAGTAGTATTAATTTGTTGCTTTTTTGTTACGATTAATCTAGTTTGAACAACTACCTTATTATTACTTTGATCCTTTGCTTCAATAAAGATATTGTGTTCCCCAACTGATAGATCTAATTTTTCTAATTTTTCATAATCAGTTAATGCTGAAACATAAGATAAAGTTACTTCTTTTCTTGAATTATCAGTAACACTATCAACAAAATTATTTACATCAACATTTTCGTCTTCCTTTATATTAATCTCTTTTAAAATTAATTTTGGATTAGTCGTATCTTTGACTATCAGTTTTGAATAATAATCTTTGTTTTCATATTTTAATGTTACTTTAAACTCACCAATAGAAGTTACTATCTCTTTGGAAGTATAATCTTTTTTTAATGATTCATACTCAATCGCTTCGTCAGCACTAACTTCTTCATTATTAGAATTATAATAAGTAATTAAAGTCTCAACTGAATCATCATAATTGATAAAAACATTACCTTTAACATTATTTTCAACAAATTGACTAACTTGCGGTAATTCTTCCCCTACTTCAACTACTAATTCACTTTTAATGCTTAATACATTTTCTTTTTTATCATCTTTATCTAAATTTTGGTTATTTCTAAAACCAAAATACCAAATACAAATACTAGCAATACATATTACAATAATTAATACTGTTAAGATTAAAATTTTCTTTTTCATAACATATCACCCTTTGCTTGATAATATTATATCACATAAATGATATGTTTTTGGCTAAACCATATTATTTCACCTCCCCCATTTAAATTTTAGTTTTTTGATAATGAGATCACTATAAACTCAAGCATAAAAAAATTACTCAAATTGAGTAATAACTTTTGCTTTCACTTGTTCCATTTTAGGTTTTAATATTCCAAAACATAATCCAATTTTTATATAACAACTCTTTTTAATTTGATAATATCTTTGAGAAGTTTTACATATTCTATTCATAATTTCTTTATCTGTTTCACACTCTTCTAATGAATACTTAAATACTATACCTTCATCCTCCGTGAATTGTGTTTTTAAGTAATTAATTTTTTCTTCAAAATCAAAAACTGCATCCACAATTTTCTCGCTTTCAACAGTAGCTTTCCAAGTAGGATCTGACTTATGTCTTGTAAATTTTTCCTCTCTTATTGTTTGTTTTTTAGTCAAAGATTTTTCAGCAATATTTTGTATTGCTAACTTATTAATACTATATTCTTTAAATTTTTCTTCAACTTCATCATATAGTTTTTTTGGATTAAACCTTTCTACCGATTTCGTATCTAACAAAACCCTCATATTCTAAACCTCCTGAACAAATCAAAAAGAGAGATATTCCTCAAAGTTTTGAGTAACTCTCTCTTAAATATAATTTTATCTTTTTGCTAGATACCCAAAACCCCAAGTTTTAACTACTGCCAAAATTCCTATTTAGGAATCCCCTTTGTTGATGCCTTTTATTCTACAATAAAATTCTCAATTGTCAATAGTTTTTTGCATTTTTGCAAAAGTTTTTTCATTTTTAAACAAAATGAAGCAAAAAAATAAAACCATATTGGCTGAGATATATTTCATATTTATCTCAACTATACCAAGTTTAACATACCAAAATGGTTTTTAATAGACACAAAAATAGACACATTTTTAGTATCAAAAATACACACAAAATTATAAATCTATTAACTTTTTAAATAAGTTTTTTCTATTAAAATATGACAAATCTTTATAACACTTATTAAGTATATCTTCATTTGGTGTATTATTAATATACTCAATTAAATTCATAAAGTATTTATTAGCGTTAGATTCATCATTATAAGTTTCTAATAATTGATGAGTAATAAAATTATCATTAATTGTTATATTAACAAATACAAGATATTTTTTTTCACCTACTTTAGTATTTAATTTTATTATGGTATATTTATGGTCATCTTTTCTAATATCTTTCATATCTTTTACTTGTCCATCATTATAATAATACAATTTTTTATGGATTAGTTTATTCATATCCACAATTCTAATTATTTTATTAACTTTTTTTAAGTTACTTTTATAAGTTTCCATTTTTACCCCCTATTAAATCTCTTTAAAAAATTATTTGCATCTTCAAGCATTTTCTCAAATTCTTCTTCTATATTAAGATTATTTCTAAAAGCAATATTATAAGAAACGAAGAATAATCTAAATATTCTGTCTTTTATAAAATCATCTAAAGTTTCAAATGTATCTCTCGGTTTAGTAAACCTATAACCGTATTTTTCCATAACTGCTTCGTTTAATTGACCAAATAATATAGGTAAGGATCTCCAACTTGATTCATTGATTTCTTCCATTTTTACAATATCTAACATTTTAATATTTAACATATCAGCTAGTGCTATTAGTTGTAAGAATACATCTGAAAGCTCATCACCTAAATTATTAAAATCTCTTCCTATTTCATTTACCACAATACTTTTATATTCAACATTATATATATGACCTATTTGTACACTTAATTCATTTAATATTATAAGTGGTGTCCATTCTTTTTTTCTTGTTTTCTTAAAAGCATTACTTAAATCTATGGCTTTTTTATTATATTTAATTAGAAATTCTTTTACTTCGTTCATATTATTGCTCCTTATTCTTTTTTAAAATTAAATGTTGTCCCCCATTAAGAGTTGAATTATAAATATCATTTAATGCTTTCCCATTAGGGACATATACTTTTATTCCTATAACACAAGATAGATACGCTAAAGTCTTAACATCTAAATCTATATTATTTAATTTAATACCTTTTTCTTTATCAAACTCTATTTCATAATCAGCATTATATCCTAATCGTTTTAATAATAAATCTAATTGTTTCAATTTATCTTCTTTATTTATACTAATAGAGTTTAATCTACATCTTTCTCTTTGTTCTTTAGGGCAATTATTAAAGTTTTTACATTCATAAGAACCATAATATTGTGATGGTTGTTTAAGAATGGTACTTAAAGCACAAGAATTAATTTGATAAAAATATTGATTAGAATCATAGTTCTTATAAAAATAATCCCAAGCACTTTCTTGCCATATTGATATTGCTTTTTTTAAATCTTTTATCGGTACATTTTCAAATTCTTTCCAAAGTTCTTTATCGTTTTCAATACTAGGAATATACATTAAACCCATAATAGCTGAAATATCAGTATAATAGTTAATTAGTGATAAAATCTCTCTTATCTTTTTTGGATTTGAATTTTGTGATATAAAAGGACGATAATAATGAATTGTTGGAATATTAGCATCTTTTAAATTCTTAAAATTGATTAATATATCATTATAATTTATATTTGGCTCATAAACTTCGTTTAAACCTGAATAAGATAAATATACAACTATATCTCTACCACTTGCTTTTAGTTCTTGCAACTTTGATATGACGTTATCTGGTATTAAGCATTTAGTAATAAAAATTAAAGGATTATTTATACTAAATGTTTCAATAAGATCTAAAGTTGTTAATAAATAATTAATATTACTTTGGTTAAGGAAAATATCAGTATTGGGGAATAAACATAAAGGAAGTTTCTCATCATAATACTTAAAAGATAATAACTGCTTTATAGTTTCATAAGGAGTACCATTTATCTTTGGCTTACAATTACTATTATTACCTAAAATACAATATTTACATCCGTTAGTACACCCTACAATAGAATTAATAACCAACCAAGATGAGTGCATATCTACTAGTTGCATAATATTCGCCTCTCTTGAGATTAATTCTAACATATAAATTATCAAAAGTATTTAATCAATTTTGCAAAAGTTTTTTCAAAAATAAAAAAACAATTATTACTCTAAAATAATAATTGTTATAGGACTATTTTTTTATATTAAACATTTTTAAAAATTCAATAGTAGAAGGAGTTAAGTTATCTTCTACATAAGATAAATACAATGAACAATCTAAATCTAAATCCTTTTTACTTAAATCTTTTGGAGCAATATCTTTTATAATAATTCCTGCTCCATAACCATCTCTTATATATGAAACTAATCTATCACTTCGTTCTGTTTCTATGGCGATTTTAGGGATTACATTATGTTTTTCAAAATACTCATTTATAGTGCTTCTTTCTGATATATTACTTGCTGGCAAAACAAATGGTATTTGGTTTAAGTCTTTAATATTAGGAATCACATCTTTATTATAAACTAAACAATATTTAGTCTTATAAATAGAATTAGTTATAATTTTTGAATTTTTACTATTAAAAGAAGGTTTTTGCTTGTCAATTATAAAATCTGCTGTATATTGAGTTAAACTTTTAACTAATTCTTCTTTACTACCATTTATTAATTTAATAGTTACATTAGGATATTCTTTCATAAATTTTTTTAACTTTGGTTTAATAATAAACTCATCAAGATCTTCACATATCCCAATTGTTATTTTAGAATTAGCTAATTGTTTAGTTTGAAGATAATTTTTTTCTACAAGTAAGATATTATTGTAAATTTGTTCATATTTTTCAAAAAAGTATTTACCATCTTCAGTTAAAGTAACACTATTTTCTCTATTACCTGTCTTTGTTATAACTAACTTAGTATTTAGTGCTTCTTCTAATGCTTTTACGTGTCTAGATATATAACTAATACCAACATTTAATCTTTCACTTGCTAAACTCATACTTTTAGATTGTGCTAAAACAACGAAAGTTCTTATATAATCTAAATTCATTTTTTGAGATATTAGTGCCATAATAAATCCCCTTCTTTTTGCACTTTATTATACTTAAAAATTTAAAAATGTCAATAGTTAATACTTTTCTTTCAAATTAATTATTTTTCAAATTATTTTCTTTATCTTCATATTCTTTAATAATTCGTCTAACTGTTGACGGATAAGTATTAAAGTACCTAGCAGTTGGCTTAATACCTCTTTCTTTTGCCATCTCAATTATTTTAGGTTTAAGTGCTTCCTTTTCTTCTTTAGATTTGTTACGATAAAGGTCCTCATCATCTACATTATATAATCTAAACTCTGTTGACATTAGTATCACCCTAATATTATTTTAGCAAAATTTAGATGAATATTTCCACCCTTTTAAAAATAGATAGGTTAATTTAATCTTTAAGTTTTACTCCAATATAAAATTCTTCGTCTAATGCTTTATCAAATAAATCACCATTTACTAGCATATTAAAATTTTTTCTATAAAGTTTTTCTAATATTTTATTAGTTTTATCATCAATATCTAAAGATTGCATATCTTCATAATAATCCATAAATTTAATATATCTTAAAAGTTCTAAATAATCTAATTTTTTTATCACAAAATTAGGTTTTTCCTTACTATATTCTTCTTCTTTTATAATTAATTTACCATTATTACATTTTACTTTAATTATATTTTTTTCTTGGGTACATAAAACCACTTCATCTCTATTATCAATCATAATTACTTTTTTCATAATATTCCTCTTTCCTTATTATAATTTCTTTTTCTTTAACAATTGGATTCTTATGTGGTTTATAATAATCGAATTTAGCTATCGCAAAATATCTTAAATCTTTTATTTCTACATATTCATCAGTATATTTTTTCCCAAATAAATCTTTAACTAATGCATTCATATAGTTATTTAATCTTTCTCGGTCTTCCATATTTTTATTAGTTAATTTTACCAAAATATCATAAATAGAATCCATAAACTTATAATGATTAAATTTTTGTTCATCTAATTCAATAACTAAAATATTATCATCTTTTTTAAAATTTTCAATACTTGTTGTATTTAGATTATCTCCTTCTCTAAAAATTTTTAATGCTTTTTTTCCTTTGTCAATAACTATTGTTAAAGATTCTCCATCTTCTATCTTATAAATTTTTTCCATATAACTTATTTCCTTTCTTTTTATTTTATTTAATTATATCACAATTTATGTGCTCACCCGACAATTTTTAAAAATATTTTAGAATAAATGGGAAAATTATATCGTGAGGTGCTCTTTATGATATTTTTTGAAAGAATGAAAGAGATTAGAACTTATTTTGATAATACTCAACAAGAACTTGCCGACTATCTA
>CANRHM010000066.1 GCA_947630415.1 uncultured Bacilli bacterium
GCTATAAGATACTCTAGATACAACCCCATAGTACCCCATCGCATAGGCTCTTCTTCGAACATTCGACCAAGATTCATCGCCCATCATAATACCATAGCTATTATCCTCTCGAATTAATTTTACTTTTAAGCCATGTTCTTCATAACGTTTCTTTTCATAAAGTGCCTGTTCTAAGTTCAACTTTTCTTCATCCATTTCTTTGTTGTAAGAACCTGCATCTTCTCCTCCATGTCCTGGATCAATTAAAATATCGTATTCGTAATTAAAGTCTTCAATATCTAATTTAACACGATCATTGGAATAATCGATGGTCACTAATTTGTCTTGGATATGAGCTCTTGCTATTTTTTCTAATAAAGGTCTAGTATCCGTTAATTTTTCTTCTTTACCCGAACTTACTTTTAATTCATAACTTCCATTTTCAAGATCCCCTAATAAAATCGTTCCTTCATACGTTTTTGTTCCCTTGGAAACCCCTTCAAAACTTTTACACTCTTCTAAAGGAATAGAGCATATTTTTAATTCAAACGTACCATTGTTAGAAGCCATTGTTCCATTAATAAAGATTCCTTCATCGGTCCATTCCATCGTATTCACAAAGTTCGTGGTAGGACTTAAATCTTCTTCCCATTCAGGCATAATAACGGCAGGTAACTCTTTTTCTTTACCACTAAAACTAAAAGATTTCACCACAAAATAAACAATTCCTATAAAAAGAACTGCTACTAAAATAACACGAAACCAATTTAATTTTCTTTTTCGTCTTTTGGCCATACCCTCTCCTATTTTCTATTACTAGTATAGCACAAAATCATTTTTACAAATATTTTTTTCTTCTGAAATCCTTTCATATAGAGGTGTCCGTATTTTAAAAAAATCATATAATACACTGGAACTAAAAAGGAGGAATTAGTTTTGAAAAAAGTTATAACGGGCTTAGTAGTTCTTTTTTTAATGATTGTATTAGCTTCTTTGTTCTTTCTTGATTCAAACAAGAACAAGGATAGCAAATTAGAAAAAGTACGTTTAGCAGAAGTAGCCCATACCATTTTCTATGCACCGCAATATGCGGCTTTAAGTCAAGGCTTCTTCGAAGAGGAAGGACTTGATATTGAACTTACCTTAGCATCAGGTGCTGATAAAGTAACCGCAGCTGTTTTATCAGGGGATGTTGACATTGGTTTTTGTGGAAGTGAAGCAACGATCTATGTCTATAATGGAGGAGAAAAAGACTATCTTAAAACATTTGCTCAACTTACCCAGAGAGATGGTACTTTCTTAGTATCGAGAGAAAAAATAGATAACTTTACGTTAGAAGATTTAAAAGGAAAAACCATTATTGGTGGTAGACAAGGTGGAATGCCAGAAATGACCTTTGAATGGGCACTTCGTCAAAATGGAATCGATCCAAAGAGTGATGTCAACATCGATACTTCCGTAGCATTTGCTGCCATGAGTGGAGCCTTTATTGGAGGTCAAGGAGACTTTGTTACTTTATTTGAACTAAATGCAAGAAAAAGAAGTCACTTTAGCCAAAAATAATAAGTTATTGCCCATAATAACATTTTACAAGATAGGTAACTTTATATCTTTTCGTTCCTTTCGTATCATATCCTCTTTTAAACTCATAAGTATCTTCTAGAAGAAGTTCTTTAGTTGCTTTCTTATAAGATAAAAAGATATTTAACTCCATCTTCGTTTTATCATTTTCTATATTAGATACCGTCATATGATCTAAAAATAAACGAGTGATTTTATCAAAAGTAGATTTCGAATATATTTTTTGTTTTATAATTTCAAAAAGATGATTAGTTATATTTCCTTTCTTTAATCTTTCTTTCTCTTGTTTTAACTGATCTAATCTTACTTCTAGTTCTTTTAATTTTTGATTAAAGTGATTATTTCTTTCACAGAATTCTAAATTAGTAATACTTCCTTGCAAACTTAAGTCTAGTAGTTTATCTTTTTTAGCTATAATCCCATTTTTTTCTTTTTCAATTTCTTCTATTGTTTCATCGATTCCGGTATCTACTTCTAGATTTTGATAATAATTCATGAGTAGAAGTCCCACTTTATTCACATCGATTTGGAATCTCGTTATCAAATCTTTAAAAATAGCATCTAGTTCACTTTCTCTTATATTAGATGAATCACAAAAAGTTTTTCCCTTTTTTAAATAGAGCGAACAAACCCACGTAATATCTTTTTTATCTTTTCGAAAAATTCTTCGATGAAAGACAGTATGATGCTTAGCACAATAGATTTTAGCGCTATATAAATAACGATTTTGATAGATGTGTTTATTCTTCTTCTGCAAAGAAAAAGCGTTTTTTCTTTCTGCTAAACGAAGATTTGCTCTATCCCATAAAGCATCCTCTACAATGGGAGGAATTCTTATTTTATCTTCGTATAAGATCCAATCCTCTTTCGTAAAATATTTTATTTTTTTGGTCATATAATCGATGGTTTCGCTTTTTTTGGCACAATAATAACCTTTGTATTTAGGATTTTCAATCATTCTAGAAACAGTTGAAATACACCACTTCTTATGTTGACCTGTTCTTATCCCTTCTCTATTTAATATTTTTGAAATTTGTGAAAGTGACAATGCTTCTATAGCATAAAGTTCATAAATTTTTCTAACTATTTTAGCTTCCTCATCAACTATATGAAGAACCCTCGTATTCTTATCTTTTTTATAACCATATAAGAGATCATTTCCTAAAATTTCACCTCGTTCGATAGCTCGATTCATACCAAATTTAACCCGTTCTGATAAACGCCTTATTTCATCTTGTGCCATCGAAGCCATAATCGTAAGTCTTAGTTCCGAATCAGGCATAGCCGTATTAATATTATCGTTTACAAATAAAACTGCCACTCCATAAGATAAAAGTTCTCTTGTATATTTGATACTATCAAGTGTATTTCTTGAAAACCTTGATATTTCTTTCGTCACGATCAAATCAAATTTACCACGTCTCGCATCTTCAATCATTTGCATAAAATGATCTCTTTTAATATCACTAGTTCCCGTTATTCCATCATCTACATATCCGGGTACATACGTCCAATTGGGATTTTCCCTGATATATTGTTCAAAGTGCTCTACTTGATTTTGCAGGGACTTCTTTTGTTCTAAATGATCCGTAGATACTCTTGCATAATCGGTAACTCTAAGTTTAATACTAGTAAGAGGAATTCCTTTATTCAACTCATTTCGAATAGTATATAAATCCACTGCTTTTGCCCCTTTCTAAAGATGACTTTTTAATTCTTTTAATAGAGCTTCTTCGGTATATTTAAACATTTTATAAGATATTTTATTTTCATCAAACAATTCCTTATTTATAGAAAGAGCAACATTTAAAACGATTTCTCTATTCTTTTTTTCAATTTCAAAATCCCCTATAAAATCATTCTTACTCATGAAGCACCCCTTTATTTCATGTTATGAAAAAAGGAATAAAAGAATGAATATCACAAAAAAGAAACCATATTACAGGTTTCTTCCATTTTTATAAGATAATAATGACTAAAGCAACGATAGCTAAGATACCAATAACAACGTACTTCATTATTTCTGAATCAAAGATAGAATTTTGATTATTATTAGATGTATTAGAAGTTTCATTCGATGTAGTCTCTTCTTTTTCTTCTTCTTTATTTTCTTCTTTGTTTTCTTCTACTTCAGAATCCTTTTCTTCATTTGCCTCTTCTTTATTAGAAGTTGTTGGTTTTTCTTCAGTACTTGGTTTCGTAGAAGTACTAGGTTTTGAGGTACTAGGATTGGTAGTAGAAGGTTTTGGTGTTGTAGTAGGTTTTACTGTTTCACTAGGACTAGGTGCTGGAGTCTCACTTGGTGTAGGCTCTGGCGTTTCACTAGGCGTTGGTGTTGGAGTCTCGCTTGGTGTTGGCTCTGGTGTTTCGCTAGGCGTTGGTTCCGGAGTCTCACTTGGTGTTGGCTCTGGTGTTTCACTAGGTGTAGGAATAGGTTCTTCTTTAATCTTAGTAGCATCTTCATATAAGTTAATCATAGCAGCAGATGCATAAGAACCGGAAGTTTCTTTTCCAACTAATTTAATGTATTGTGCTTCAATGCCTTCTTCGAAGACAATCTCTTTAGCATTCTTTGTCATATCCCAAACAACATCGGTAGCAACTTCTTTCCAAGTTTCTCCATCCATACTAGTAAGTACAACCGCTTTAGTAATTTTACCATTGTTGGCATCTTGTCTTGGAACATATTGTAATTTAGTTAAAGTAATTGGTTTATCTACTTTAATCGTAATATATTTATCTTTATCTGATCCATCCCATTTGGTGTGCCATATCGTATTAAGGTTTCCATCAATGGCATGAGCAACTTCATTTTGATGTCCTGGTTCATCGGTTGAGAAATCTTCTACAGTAAGTCTTGAAACCGATACATATCGTTGTGTTTCATCAACCGTATCTTCGGTATATTTTAAGGTTACAGATTCACTAGCAAGTTTTGTTCCCGTATAACCGATACGAACCTCAACAGTTTTGTTACCCGTTAAATCAGGAGCCTCTTTTTTAAATGAAGTCCAGTTTTCTTCTCCATCCAGTTTCCATTCCATAGTGTCGGTTGCACCAATAACTTTGTTTTCTAAGTCATTGTTGTAAACAGTTGGCGCTACATTGGATTTGGTAATATCGATATCGTAAATAGCTTCCATGGCACCTACAATTCGAACTAAGATATCCGTTTCAACATTGATAACGCTTAATTCTCTATTGCTTAGTTGTTTTTTCATTTCGTTAACTCTTTGCCAGTTTTGTCCACCATCTAGACTGTATTCCCAAACGACGCCGTTTCCTTCGTAACGTTCATCTAAAACGATTTGTCCTGCGTTTTCTCCATCGAACGAGAACGAAGCAATTTCCGTATCATTTTTTTGTAATAAGTAATTCGCTACTTGTTGAGTAGGTCTAGCTTGTAATACATCTTGATCCGTTGCTTTTGAAGCAAGGGTTAGTGCATTATTTAATAAATTCAAATAAATCGCATGATCAGCACCTGATAAACGTTTTTCAATCAAACGCATCAAGTCGTGCATTGGAAGTGGATAATATCTTAAATCCGTAGTAATTCGCTTAGCTAAGTTTAAGAAATCTGTACTGGTTGAATTACTATCGTCTAAATACGTATTAACAAGTCCTAACCAAGCATCGAAGTTGATGTTTTGAACCTTTAAGGCATCTTCATAGATTTGTTTTAACTTGGTACTATTATCTTTATAAGCTCCTGCCTTCATGATAATCTTTTCTGACGCTACATAGTTACTATAATCATTTAGAGCAGCTTGAGCAAGTAACACATAACTACCTGGGAAATCGCCTACATAAGAACCTGTTCCCCAACCATTTGGCATACGAACACTTAATTTTTCGGTCTTACCGGTTTGTCCCCATCCAGAAACATCGTTATAAAGTGTCCAAATCTTGTTACCTTTACTATCCAAATTCATATAGATATAGGCAGCATGTCCTGGTTGAGATACTACACTAGATGGTACTCCATAGGTACCTATAATATTAGATCCGGTCTTAGAAATAGCTCCACAAACTCCACCTTCTTCAAATACAATCCATAATTTTGGACGGTTTTTAATACCATATTGAATTTGGTAAGTTTTACCATTTGCATCAGTATAGGTATTTAAGAAGTGATATGGATTTGGACTTAATTCTTTACGAACCGTGTTATTCCATTTATCTCTTTGCGCTAAATCATAGTATTGATCTTTATTGTAATCGTATCCAAAACGATAGGTTAAGAACTTGTATGGATCCGTACTATTATTAAGTGTTGCAAATTCATTTAACCATAAAATTTCTTCATCATCGATAATGTTATTCATGACGAAACGCATCTCTTCTACGGAAATATGTTCAAATATTTCATTTCTTAATAATCCATCCTCATGTAATTTTTTATAAATCGCATAACGGTTAATTGCATTCGATCCATTGGTATCATTTACATCTTCTGGAGCTCCTGTTACCCATAACCCAACATTGGCTGAATGAGTTAAAGATAGGCTAATCATCATTTTTAAATAAAGGTCCCCATATTTAGGATCCGCTAAATCCGCTTTATACTTTTCATACAATTCATTTAAGATATTAATAGAAGTACCATAACTTCCGTCTGGTGTTCCTCCTAATAAGTATTCTTCTAAGATTTTTTGATCGTTCATTAACCAAGAAATGGTATCATGATATTCATTACTATAAGCAAGATAAGCTTGTAAAACATCATAACCTACGTTATTAACAAAGGTTCTCTTTAATAAAGTTTGTTCACAAGTTTCTCCCTTACTTTCACATTCTCTAATAAGATTATCATAGTAAGAAACCGGTTGTACTAAATCATCTTTTGTTGTTTTTTCTTGATAACTTTCTTTAATTAATTTAGCATTAGCATAAACGGCATCATCATACCAGTGACTATACCAACTATTACCATTTTCATAAGCATAAAGTCTTAAATAGTTGACATCACGAATATTGACTTTAGCAAATACCGCGTCATCCCAACCTTTTAACGTACCTGTTTTAAAGGCTTCCGTCCATTCTTTACCATCTTGTGAGGTATAAATTTTAAAACTAACTCCACCATTATAGTAAGTTTCTGTTCTAGTAGCATCTACTCCAAGATAAGCTGTAAAATAATCGTAATCTAAATCACTTACATCGTAGACTAGATTTGAAGTAGCCCATGCGGAAATACCTTTAATAAAGGTTGTTCTTTCGCCATCAATATTAACGGATATAAGTTTACTATCGTTATTTTTATCTAAACGAACATAATATCCACTTTTAACATACGATTCATCTAGATATTTAACATCCGATAGATAAACCATCTCTTCCGTATTGTAAGATAGATAAGAAGTAGAGGCCACCGTGTTGGAATAAGCTTTAGCTTCACTTACCATAAATAAAGTGATTGTTCCTATCACAAAAAGAACAAACGATAAGATCATTCCAGCAAATTTAAAAGACTTTTTATTTTTCATAACCTAATCCCCCTCATATTTATTGCCTATATTTTACCACAAAACAAGGAAAAAGTAAAGCTTTTTCTTCTCTATCTGTAAATAATTCTTGAAAAAGTCATTGTATAAAATTTAAGGAAATAAGTCATACTATATGCAGGAGATGAAAGATA
>CANRHM010000067.1 GCA_947630415.1 uncultured Bacilli bacterium
TTGAGCATTTTTCCCTCCTTTCTAAGGCCACTATAACAAAGAAAAAAAGGGATTGCAAATCGCACTTTTTGAGTTTTGGGGCTCTAAAATAGGGACAAAAAAAAGAATTCGCCTAAGGCGAAAATTCTTTTTTCAGTTATTTTTGAGTCTGAATTTTTAAAAAGTAAAGTTTTACAAATTTTTTTTCAAAAGTTGATTTAACTCCACCGCATATTCCATTGGTAGAGCTTCTCTAAACTCTTCAAGGAATCCTAAAACGATTAATTCTTCGGCACGATTACGGTCAATGCCACGACTCATTAAATAGAATAAGTTCTCATCACTAATCTTCGAAACAGTTGCTTCATGGTTGATGGAAGAAGTGGTATTTTCACATTTATTGACAGGAACCGTATCACTTTTAGAATCTTTATCTAAAATTAAAGTATCGCATTTGACTAAAGCTTCACTTTCACTTGAGGAAGGTTTGATATCGACTTTTCCCCGATAGGTAGCAACCCCTCCACGGCCTGCAATACTTTTCGAGATGATTTTACTTTTTGTATGACGTCCTAAATGAATCATCCTAGCACCGGTATCTTGGTTTTGGTTGGCGGTAGCAGCACTTATAGTAATACAAGTCCCTCTAGCATAATCCCCTTTTAAAATACAACAAGGATACTTCATTGTTACAAAGGAACCAATATTACCATCGATCCATTCCATAGTACCATTTTCTTCAACAAGTGCTCTTTTTGTTACTAGATTATACACATTATGAGCCCAGTTTTGAATGGTGGTATATCTACACTTACTGTTTTTTCCGACATAAATTTCAACCACCGCGGCATGAAGACTTGCTTCACTATAACTAGGTGCCGTACAACCTTCGATATAATGTAGTTCACTATCGTGGTCTACGATAATTAAAGTACGTTCGAACTGTCCCATATTACGGCTAGCAATACGGAAATAACTTTGTAGAGGCCGATCCAATTTCGTATGAGGAGGAATGTAGATAAAACTGCCTCCTGAGAAAACGGCTCCATTTAAGGCCGCAAACTTGTTTTCATGATTTGAGACAATCGTACCAAAGTATTTTCTTACTAAATCTGGATACCTCTTCATAGCGTCTTCAATCGAGGTAAAAATGATGTCCTTCTTTTTTAACTCTTCAATCATATTGTGATAGATGACTTCACTTTCGTACTGTACGCCCATACCATCCATATGATTTTCACTTTCCAAAACACCTAAATCCGTTAATTCACTACGTACTCTTTTATCAATCCGATCCCAACTATCTTCAATTCGCTTTTCTTCGTCCTGTTTATAATAGATAATAGAATCAAAATCAAGATGAATCTTAGGTCCAAAAGAAGGCATCTCTAAGGAAGTAAACGCTTGATAGGATTTTGTTCTAAAATCTTTTACCCAAGTATCTTCCTTTTTTTGAGACGAAATTTGTAAAACATGTTCTAAAGAAAGTCCTTTTACTTCCATTTGGACACCTCCTTTTCTATTTATTAAATAAACTCTTATCTTCTAATATTTGATGAATGGCTCTAAATGGTAAAAGGGCACATTTTTTACGGTTCGGTTGTTTATAGATTTCATCGTATACGTTTAACTCACCTAGTAGTTCTTTATCGTAAGGCTTTTCATCGATCATGGCTTCGTAGGATTCTAGTAAAGCTTTTGCTTCTTCGTATGTTTTCCCAATAAAATTTCGAATCATAATCGAAGTAGCAGAAGTCGAGATGGCACACGCTTCTCCATCGAAACGAATATCTTTGATTTTCCCCTCTTCCACTTTAACCATAATCATCAAATCGTCAATACAAGATGAGTTGTTGGTACGAATCTTTTGATAGCCTTCTTCTTCCACTAAGCCTTTGTGAAGTGGATGTTGATAATTATCTAAAATTATTTCTCGTCTTAGGTTACTATCCATACTATTCCCTTTCTTTCTACTTATAAAACAATATCAAAAATATGCTCTGCATCTTTTAAAACACGGATTAATTCATCGATTTCTTCTTTGGTGTTATATAAATAAAGACTAATACGACAGGTATTTTTTACTCCTAGCTGTTCTTTTAAGATTTTAGCACAATGGTTTCCTGCTCTTACACAGATGTGATAATGATTTAAATAAACAGCCGTATCTTGGCTAAAGACGCCTTCTATATTAAAAGCAACAATAGAAGAAGCCGTCTTTTCATTATAGATTTGAATTTTAGGAACTTCTTTGAGTCTTGCTAAAAGATAATTTTTAAGTTCTTGTTCGTAGGATTCAATTTTATCTAAGCCTATTTCTTCTAAATAATCAATGGCACGTCCTAGACCAATCACTTCTGCAATGGCAGGCGTTCCTGCATCAAATTTGGTAGGAACTTCTTTTAATTCAAAATCACCCGTCGATTCAAAACTCGTGTTCATTCCTCCACCATAACAAAGCGGTTTAGTTCGCTCCAATAGTTCCTTCTTTCCCCATAAAACGCCAACCCCCGTTGGTCCTAACATTTTATGTCCTGAGAAAGCGAGAAAGTCAGCATTCATCTCTTGCACTGAAACTTTGCGGTGAGGAACACTTTGAGCCCCATCTACCACAAAATAGATACCTCTTTGGGAACAAATTTCTCCAATTTCCTTCATTGGACGAACATCCCCTATGACATTGGTTACTTGAGCAAGGGAAATGACTTTGGTTCTATCGGTAATCGTGGATAAAACGTTCGGAATCGTCACTTCGTTATCTTCGGTCAAAGGAATATACTTAATCACTATACCGATTTCTTTTTCAAGTTCCATCCAAGGTAACAAGTTGGATGCATGTTCACTTTTGGTAAGTAATACTTCGTCTCCTTCTTTTAGTTCGTTTTTCATAAAACCAAAGACTACTAAGTTTAAAGATTCAGTCGTTCCTTTGGTAAAGACTACTTCACTTGCATCCTTAGCATCAATTAGTTTACGCACCTTGCCACGAACGCCTTCGTATAAAACATCGACTTTCATGCTGTTATCATAGTCTCCTCGATGGGCATTGGCCGTATAGTTACTATAATAGTCCGTCATGCTATCGATAACACATTGTGGCTTCATCGTCGTAGCCCCGTTATCAAAATAAATTAAATCCTGTTTAAAGATTGGAAAATCTTCACGATTCACTTCTTTACACCTCCTAGATTTTAGACATGTATGGAGCAAAAAGTTCTTTTTCTTCGGTCGAAAGAGGCATTTTTCCTAAAAGGAATCCCTTGGTTAAGAGTCTAAGCGCATCCTCTTCTTTAATTCCTCTTGCTTTTAAATAAAATACTTCTTCATTTGGAAATTTTCCCACGAACGCCTGATGGGTCGCATCGACATCAAAACAATCAATCAACAAATTGGGAAGAATCGTGCAAATAGAAGTTCCTAAATTGATAATCTTGTTATCTTGATTACAAATACATTCTTTGCTAGAACTTGGAACAACGCCATCTACTTTCAATACCGTAGAACCTTTTAAAGCCACGACATGTTGAACATAATTGCTAATAGTATGGGACGCTTTATGGTGGATATTTGTATAAATACTAACGTCTTGATCGTTAATCATAGAAAAATAATAATCGATGTGAGCTTTTTCTTCTAAGGAAATATCAATGGATCCTTCTGTATTTAAGGATAAAGTTGATACAGAGAGATAACTATTCTTTCCTAATTTATAACGAAAAGATACCTTACTATTTTCTAGTAGAAGAATTACATTTGCTTCTTTTCCTTCTTCTACTACAAAGGTAAAATCCCCTTCGTACTCTTTAAAAGTAAGAATTCTTTTTTCGTCTTCTAAAAAGGAATACGTTTTGTCTTTTAGAGAAATATTAGTCCCTTTACTATCAGTCATTACTATTTTATTCATGATATCCCTCTTGACTTATAACATTCTCACTAATATATCCTTCTTTTTCAATTTTTCGAGCAAGGGAAATATCGCCACTTTGAACTATTTTTCCTTTTCCCATTTGATGTACATAATTTAGAGGAAGATATTCTAAGATTCTAGGATAATGGGTAATAATTAAGACACTCGTCTTTGGATTTTCTTTTAAATATTGATTAATGTTTTCTGCACAAATACGAAGACTATCCACATCTAGTCCTGAATCTAATTCATCTAAGATAATAAAGGAAGGCTTTAATAGTTTCATTTGTAAGATTTCGTTTTTCTTGCGTTCTCCTCCTGAAAAATCTTGATTGATAGAACGACTCATCATCGAAGAGTCCATCTTTAAATCTTTAAGAGACGCATCCATTAATTCTAAGAAAGGATATAGTCCAATCGCTTCTTCTCTTCTACTGTTGATGGCGGTCTTTAAAAATTCAGTATTACTTACGCCTTCTATACTAATAGGTGATTGAAACGATAAGAAAATACCTAGTTTTGATCGTTCATCAATCGACAAAGGAAGAATGGACTTTCCATCGGCTAAAATATCCCCTTCGGTAACTTCGTATTCAAAACTTCCCATTAAGACTTTTGCAAGTGTACTTTTTCCAGTTCCATTAGGTCCCATGATAGCATGTACTTCTCCATCGTTTATTACTAAAGAAAAATCTTTTAAGATTTCTTTTTTATCTTTGGCATTTACGGTTATATTTTTTATTTCTATTTTCATATTCTCACCGCTTTCGACTATTATTTTATCACTTTTCTTATTTATTCACAAATATATTATATAGGAAATGAAAAAATATTTTGTCGTTAAATAGAAAAAGTATAAAAGTTCAAAATAGTTCCATAATAAGAAATGGATACTCGCTGTATTCACAAAGTTTTATTCTATAGAAAAACCGTCTAACTAGGCGGCTTTTATTTTTTCTTTTGTTTTTCTTTAGCAGTATAACTTACCTTTAAAGATTCAAACGTTGGCCATAAATTGCTGTCTGGTGCTTGTACCGAAAAATCAGTAATCAACCAAGTAGGTTCTACATAATGAGAAATAGCAGTTAAGATATCATTCATCGTAATGGGGACTTCAAAAGGCACCATTATTTTAGCAAAATCATCGGTTCCTTTACCTTGTGCTTTTAAAGCTATACCCGAACCCGATTCAAAATCATAATCTAATATGGGCTCAATTATAACTTCATGCAAAGTAATATTAGCAGTATCTTTATAATAAGCTCGTATAATATCTCCTAAAGATTTATTATCAAAAGAATATTCTTTAGTCATTTGGTATTTTCTCCTTTTTTAGTGATTCTTATCCTATTATTTAAAAAATGTTTATCAAAATATTTTATTCCAAGTACAATGACTTTATCTTATTTTACTTTTTGTTTCGTATTGGTAATAACGCTTACGGTTAAAGATTCCAACTTTTCCTTTGATTCATTAGATACACGTCCTATTAATACACTATGAACCATCCAATTTGGATCTACATAATGGGATATAGCAACTTCAATATCCTTCGTTGGAATAGCCATTTGAAAAGGGGCTATTGCTCTACCAAAATCATCTTTTCCCTTACCGAAGGCTTCTAAAAAGGGCTCTCCATCGTCATATTTAAGTCCAAATACCACTTCATCCAAAATAAGATGAGCCGTTTCTTTATAATAGGCTTTTACAATATCCTCTAGAGTCTCCGTATTGATATCATATTTTTTTACCATATTTTTCTCTCCTTTTTAAGTAAGGTTTATTATACTCTTTAAAAAAGCATTTGTCAAAGTATTTTATTTCTAGTACAATAAGTTTTAGGAGATGAAAAAGATGGACGACTGCATTTTTTGTAAAATTATGAAAGGTGAAATTCCTAGTTATACCATTTATGAAGACGAAGAGGTAAAAGTGTTTTTAGATATCAATCCTTCGACCAATGGAGACGCTTTATTAGTACCTAAGAAACATATCGTAACGATTGATGATTTATCGAGTGATGCCCTTCTTCACTTTTTTGAAGTTACGCTTAAAGTTAAAAAATTAATGGAAGAACGTCTTCATATCGATGGTCTTACCATTTGTCAAAATAATGGACATGGACAAGATGTTAAACATTTTCATGTTCACTTGACCCCTCGTTATATAAACGATAATTTAAAACACGACTTCAACAAAGAAATCTTAGTTGATATCGCTAAAGTACACGAACAATTAACGAAATAGAAAAAGAGGAAAATTTTCCTCTTTTTTAATAGGTTACGCATCCACCAAGAATGATGGCTAGTAAGATATATAATACGACAACGATAACAAATCCTGTGCCACCTTTTGAAGTAGTCGTATTTTCATTGTTTTGACAAGACATGATTTACTACACCTCCTTACTAATTAGATCCAAGCACCAAGTATGATAACTAATAAAATGAATAATACTAAAACGATAGCTGCGCTTGATACATTATTTCCCATAATTTATTCCTCCTTTTTTATGACTCACATTATTTTATGGGAATAAGACGAATTTGGTGCTACTTCCAAAAGAAATTTCTTTTAGTAAGTGTTGTAATTTAAAAAATAATTTGCTATGATATTGTTGTATTTTAAAGGAGGAAATTATGAAAAAAATACTACTTTGTTTAGTCCTTTTACTTTTGGTAACCGGATGTGGCAATCAACCCAAACTAGAAAATGGACAAGAGGCTGTTGTATCATTAAATGATGGAATGATCTCAATTGATGAATTATATCAAGAAATGAAAGATAGTTACGCTATCGGAATCTTAATCGATATGGTCGATGAAAAGATTCTTGCTCAAAAATATCCTGAATCGGATGAAGAAAAGGAATACATTGATAATCAAATTCAAACTTGGTTATTAACTTTTAAAGATCAAGCAACTTTATTACAAGTTACTCAATCAAAACTAGGAATCTCAACGATGGACGGATTAAGAAGTTATCTTTCACTTCAATTCAAACAAAATAAAGCGGTTGAAGATTATGTTAAGAGTTTAGTCACCGATAAAGAGATTCAAAAATATTACGATGATAAAGTATTTGGAGATATCAAAGCAAGACATATCTTAATTAAGTCAGAAGCCACTTCAAGTATGACGGAAAGTGAAAAGAGCGAAAAAGAAGCAGAAGCACTTCAAAAAGCTAAAGACATTATTGCAAGACTTGATAACGGTGAAGATTTTAGTGAACT
>CANRHM010000068.1 GCA_947630415.1 uncultured Bacilli bacterium
ATGACAGGAGTAGCAGGATGTAGTGATACTTATACTTCAACAAATGGATTGAAAACATCTACCACAGGAAATGCTACTGGAGTCTATGATATGAGTGGTGGAGCTTGGGACTATGTAATGGGCGCATTAGACGATGGAAATGGTAAGCCAAGAAGTGGTCAAAATGCATCATATAATTCAGGATTTAATGGAGTATTAAATAGTGGTGGTCCAGTATCTGATGGAAGAGAGTTACCAGATGCCAAATACTATGATTTATATACAAGCACTACATCGAATCAAGCCTGTGATGGAGGAGTATGTTATGGACATGCCCTATCAGAGACCGCAGGATGGTACAGTGATTATTCATATTTTGTAAGCTCTACGTACCCGTGGTTCATACGCGGCGGCGACTATAGCAGTAGTAGGAATGCGGGTGTGTTTGCGCCGTACTACGCCTACGGTCGCGCGTACAGCGTCTACTCGTTCCGCCTCGTTCTTGCTCCCATAGGAGCGTAATCATCATACTGTTTATATTAAAGACCTTATAAAAGATTGACCTTATATAATAAACTGTGTAAAAGTGAATACACAGTTTTTATAATGGAGGAAAAAATGGAAGAAAAAATAGAAATGTTAAAAATACGACAATTAGATGAAAATTATATAATCATTTATTCATTTATGAATGAAGTGAAATACGTAACAAAAGATCATAAAGTGATACCTAAAAAACTATACACCTTGATAGGAATCAATAATAAAGGAGAAAGAACCGTATTAGATATAGTAATAGAAAATATACAAGATCATCACTTTTGGTTAGATACCTTTGAAAGATTAAAATCAAGAGGAATAAAGAACATTCTTTTTATAAGTATTACAAATAATCAAAATATAGAAAGAGCCATAAGAATAAGTTATCCTAATACGATTATTACTCCTTCTTTAACCGATATTATTACATCTACCTATAAATATATAACTGTACGAGGAAGAAATCATCTTATAGCTCAAATAAAAAGTCTTTGTTTAAAGGAAGATCTATCTTCTTTTAAAGAACATTTAACCTTATTTAAAAGAGCATTTAATGATAATATAATAATATCGACTTTAATCGATAAAAAAATAAAAGAAATAGAACCATTTTATAAATACGATATAGAAATAAGAAAATTATTATTTAATCATAATCAATATACTGAGATGTATGATTGTATTAAAAAATATAGTTTAGATAATTTAGTATCAAATAAGAATGAATTATGGAACTATTTATACGATAAAATGATTTATTTTGAAAAATATAAATCTTATACTAAAAGAGGATGGACAGAAATACTAAATCATATAGTAATGATTTTTCCAAACTATTTAGAGAAATTAATGGAGGAAATAGGATAATGAAAAAAGAAAAAACTAAGAAAGATTTAATCGTAGATCAAATTATTGAAAGTAATACCATGGTAACAGCTAAAGATGTAAGCAATGTATTAGATGATTTGTATTCCAATATAGTACAAAGATTATTAGATGCTGAAATGGAAGAACATTTAGGTTACAGTAAGAGTTCTAGAGAAGATAAGAAAAGTGCTAATCGAAGAAATGGAACTTCTTGTAAGGGAAAGAAAGTAAGAACCGATAAAGGGGTTATTCATGTAGATATGCCAAGAGATCGGGATGGAAGTTTTAATCCTATTATCATTGGTAAAAAACAAAGAGTATTAAAAGGATACGATGATATAGTAATTGGTATGTATGCCAAAGGATTAACCCAAGATGATATAAAAGAAATGATTAAAAAGATTTATCGAATAGAACTTAGTAAATCATTTATAAGTACATTAATATCTTCTGTAAGTGAAGAAGTAAAAAAGTGGCAAACAAGACCTTTACAAAGTTTTTATCCATTTGTATATGTAGATTGTTTATATGTTCCTATAAGAGAAGATTTAATAAGTAAAAAGACGGCTATATATGTTATGTTAGGAATTGATTTAGAAGGAAAAAAAGAAGTATTAGGTGTATGGATGGATGAAAGTGAATCATCAACCTTTTGGAAAAGTGTATTTGAAGATATAAAAGAAAGAGGTGTAGAAGATTTACTCTTTGTATCACTTGATGGACAAAAGGGATTACCAGAGGCAATAGAAACGGTCTTTCCTAAAGCTACCACTCAAAGATGTGTTGTACATATCGTAAGAAACTTATATGCAGTATGTGCTAAAAAGGAAGTAAAAGAAGTCATTCAAGATTTTAAGAAAATATATAAAAGTGCAAGTTTAGAACAAGCAAAACTAGAATATTTTAACTTTTTAGAAAAGTATAAAGATAAAGACAAAATAATAAAAAAAGTAAATGAAAATATAGAATCGATTTTTAATTTGTTTGATTATCCTATTGAAATAAGAAAAGTTATTTATACAACGAATCCAATCGAATCGTTAAATTCTGCATTAAGGAAAGTAACGAATGGAAAAGGAAGTTTTCCAACCAAAGAAGCCGTTATCAAAGTATTATATTTAAGAATAAAGGAATTAGAAGAAAAATGGAAGAAAGGAATTTCTAATTGGTCTGTAATCTTAAATCAATTAGTTTTACTTTATGGAGAAAGAGTAACAAAATATTTAGATTTATAATTAGATTTAATGTTCTTTGACAATTAAATAGAATCAAAAAGAAACTCAACAATGATGAGTCTCTATAGTATATCTGTTTTCTAGGATTTTCTATAAAAAATTTTAATAATTTTACACAGTTGACTTGACAAGGTCAAAAGATTACATGATTATTTATAAAGTATAGTTTTTCTATACTTTTTTTCTTTTTCTTTAGGAAAATAAATCGTTCTTTGTTATAATATTTTTAGAGGAGTAAAAAATGGAGACATATATTAAAGGACAATATCGAAAAAGTATTTATGAAAATGAATCCGGTTATTGTATCGGACTTTTTAAAGTGAAAGAAACCAATGATGAAGATATTGAAATATATATGGATCGAGTTATTACTTTTACTGGTTACTTTTTTGAACTTAATACCGAAGATACCTATATTTTTTATGGTCGTTTAGTAGAACATGAACGGTATGGGGAACAGTTCCAAGTAACAAGATACGAACGTGTTTTACCGGAAGAAAAAGATAGTATAGTCGAATTCTTATCGAGTGGACTTTTTAAAGGTGTTGGTGAGAAGAAAGCAAAAAAGATTGTAGAGGCCTTGGGAAAAGATACCTTATCGATTATTTTAGAGTATCCAGAAAACTTACTTTTAGTGCCTACCATTACCAAAAAACAAGCGGATATGTTACACGATACACTTTTGGATTATGAAGCAAGTTATAAAACGATTTTAACGTTAAATGAATTAGGTTTTTCAACTAAGGATAGCATGCTTATATATCGAAAATATCAGGAAAGAACATCTTCGATTATCGAAGAAAATCTTTATTTATTACTAGAGAAAATCGAAGATTTGGGCTTTAAAAAAGTGGATCGTATTTGCTTAGCACAAGGCTATAAGAAAGATGATCCTAGACGTGTTAAAGCAAGTATTCTCTATGTGATGGAAGAATTATCGAATCGAATTGGACATACTTATTTTTTAAATGGCGAAATCTATGGTTATTTAGTCAGTGTTTTACAAGTGGAGATTCCGATTGATGATTACGATGCTTCGATGAACGAACTAGTACAAGATATGAAAGTTGTTTGTGAAAACGATAAATACTATCTTATGAAAATGTATGAAGCTGAAAAAAAAGTAAGTGATCGTCTTATTTACTTGAAAAGACAAAAAGAGGATACTTATTCCGAAATGGATACGGATATTCATGAACTTGAAAAGAATTATGGTATTACGTATAACCACGATCAAAAAGAAGCAATCAGAAAAGCCTTAGAAGAAAATGTATTAATTATTACCGGTGGTCCTGGTACAGGAAAAACAACGATTATCAAAGCAATTACGGAACTATATAAGAAAAAGTATAAACTATCTTATGCGGATTTAATGGATCGAATTGCTTTACTTGCTCCCACAGGACGAGCATCAAAAAGAATTAGTGAATCGACCGTTATTAAAGCTGTAACGATTCATCGTTTTCTAAAATGGAATAAAGATACGAATCTTTTTGCTATAAATGAGTACAATAAAAGCGATGTCGAAATGGTCATCATTGATGAAGTGAGCATGGTGGATATCTTGTTGTTTGATCATCTTTTAAAAGGACTCCATACTTCTTGTAAAATCATTTTAGTAGGAGACGATAATCAACTTCCAAGTGTAGGGCCTGGACAAATATTAAAAGATATGATTGAAAGTGATACCATTCCTGTTATTAAATTAAACGAACTATATCGTCAAAAAGAAGGAAGTAACATTATCTCGCTTGCATATCAGATCAATAACGATAACCTCGACTTTTCAATTTTTAATCAAGAAGAAGATTTAACCTTTTTAGATTGTAATGAATTTGGGTTAAGAGAAAATATTAAAGCGTTGGTAGAGACTTATAAAGATTTAGATTATAAAAAATTTCAAGTACTAGCACCGATGTATAAAACTATTAATGGAATTGATAATTTAAATCTAGATCTACAAGCGATTTTAAATCCTAAAGATAAACGAAAAAAAGAACTACTCATAAATGGTGTTGTTTTTAGAGAAAATGATAAAGTAATACAGTTAACCAATATGCCAGATGAAAATGTTTTTAATGGTGATATTGGAACGATTGTAGAAATTGAAAATGGAAGTAAGAAAAAGATCGTGATTTCTTACGATGGACAAGAAGTTGAGTATAGTCCATCTTCCTTCAATAAATTCAAGCATGCATATGCAATTTCGATTCATAAGTCACAAGGAAGTGAATTTGATTTTGTCATTTTACCTATCGTTCAAAGTTATCACAAAATGCTTTATCGAAAACTGATCTATACCGCAGTAACACGTGCTAAGAAAAAGTTAATTTTGTTAGGCGATAGGAAATCTCTTCAGTTAGCGGTCTCCAACAACCAAGTTGATTTAAGACGAACGACCTTAAAAGAAATGTTAAAAAAGAGTATAAAATAAAACCATTTTCTCATACTAAAAATGGTATTAATACCAGGATCATATTTTCGATATAAGAGGTGAAAACAATGAGCAAAAAAGGTATGATGACAACGGGACTATCTTTAGTTGTTTTAGGAGCGATGGGATATGGTGCATGGATGATGTACAAAAATAAATATCCAAACAATGCTAAAGCACTTGAAAAGAATATGAACCGTATGAGCAAAAATGTCGCTAAAAGTATGGAAGATATGATGTAAGAATAGGTCTCTTGGGAGACCTTTTTCTTTTGTCTTTTTTACTTGCATTTTAGAGTTTAAAACTTTATAATAAAAAGTTATCTAAAGGAAGTGCCAAAATGCAAAAAGACTTGTTAATGCAAATACTCAAGTGCGAAAAAGAAAATCGAAAAGTAGATATGGATTTATACGATTACCTTATCTCTTTATCCAAAGAGGAAGAAGACTTATTAAAATATGCTCTTTCTTTGGTTAGAGCAAAAGAAGTAAGTCTCTTTTTAAAGGATATTAAAGAGTTAAAAGATATGGATCGTCATATTCTATATCATCTTTTATGGAATTTAAAAGATTTAAAAGAGATTCCTGAACAAGAAAAGAAAAGACTTTTTTCAACTGTTGTTTTAGAGCAAGAAAGTTCTTTTTTACTTTCGTTATTAAATGGGTACTTACATAATCCAGAAGCAAATTATATTAAATTATTTACCGATAAGAATTTAATTAAAAAACAGGCTAGTTGGAGAAGATTATATGAAATTTTGTATAGTGCTCCTATCAGTCCTTTTGTAGTACGTCTTTTTACAGATGAAACACTTCTAAAACACGATACGTATACGAATACATTAATTACTATTTTTGAAGCGAATAGGAATAAACAAAATAAAGTGTTATTCGATGGTTTAGCAGAACGTCTTAGTTCGGATAGTCTAACCCATAATGAAGAAAACTATCAAGCCTTTATGGAAGCCTTTCTAAATAGTTATAAAGTTCTTAGTGAAAAAGAAGAGAAGGGACTTATGGATAAAACACTTTATGAAAAATTAAAGAGTCAGTTATTTAAAACGTTTATTACTTTTTCACAAGGACATGAATTATTGAAAGATCCAACTCTATTTGTAGCATCATCCAAAGTTTTAAATAAAGCGTTTACCATTTCGATGAAGGAGAAACAAAATATTTTGTTGTACGATACTTTACTAGCGGTTCTTATGAATCCAGATTACTATCAAGATAAAGAATTGTATTTAACCTTATGTAACCGTTTGTCGAGTGCGCTACAAAGAGATTCCATTGTGGAAGTAAATACCTTTTTACAACTATTGGATCTATCTAAACCTTTATCCAAGAAGGAAACTCAAACGATTATTAAACGTTTTAACTTTTCGATGAAAGGGAAGAAATTAGCCGCTTTTTATGAAGTGGTAAGAAACGATGACTTAAGAATTAACGAAGAAAAATGGATGGAGGCCATCAATACGATTTTATCTTTAGAAGAAGGTCATCCAAATATTTCATCAATTGTTAAAATAGCAACCTCTCCATCCCTTCTTAAAAAGGAATCGTTATATCGTTATACTTTAGGAGAAGCCAAGAAAGAAAAAGTGAATACCCTTGAACCAATGATTCCTGTATTGACGAGTGATCGTTTATTAGAAAATGAAAAAAGATATAAAAAAGTATTATCCATTTTATTTAAAACGTTACCTGAAAAGAACAATAAAACAGCTTATCTTATTTCACTTTTATTAAAAGAAGATTTTCTAAATGATCCTAAATCCTATGACTATTTCTTAAGTAAAATTTCCTATATGATCGATAAAGAAATTGCATTTCCAGCGATTTTTGCAACGGACTCCGATACGATTCGAAAAAATCCTACTGTTTGGAAAGATACCCTTGAAAAGATTTCCTCTTGTAGTAGTGTGAGTCAAGGAATGAATATTTATTATTCGGTGTATGGAGCTTTAAATGAAAATGAGAGTAGAACCTTACAAGA
>CANRHM010000069.1 GCA_947630415.1 uncultured Bacilli bacterium
ACATGCTTCGTACATCGGATGATTCTTTTTAGATAGATCTTCTAGTTTATCGGATAATATCTGTACAGTTTCAAAAGTACTACCACCATTCGCTAAATACGTATTTCCAAAAAGATAGAAAGATAAGAAATGTTCTAATGGATAATCCATCATCTTTTCTTGCACTTTTTTATTTTTTAAGTACTGGGCATATACTTTATTTTCTTGGTTTAAGAATGGATGATAGGCTTTATATAAATCTAATCCTGTAGGATATAAGTCACTTTCTAAAGGTTGTCTTAAAAAGCAATCTAATAATTCATAAGGAAAAGGTTCTTCCGTACTATAACAAGTTATTTCATTTTCAATTAACATGGTCAAAAGATTTTCATCTTCTAGTGCAATTAAGGCAAATTCTTCAGGCTCACTATGAAGAATAACTGGGGCTAAAAAGTCCTCTTCTTCATCGAAATGAAACACCATGTATTTTAAAGCAATCATTTTTAATACATCGATTAATTCTTCTTCCTCATCTTCCTGTAAAGAATCTTTATCCCATTTAGCAAGAAGAGTATCTATAATCTTTTTATCACCATCAAGTGCCTTATCTAAGTCATTTACATTAAAGTCTTGAAATAAGATTTTATCGACCATATCAAAATAAGAGGTTAATTCCATATGCTCTATTCAGCCTCCATTTTCGTCTTTACGCTTTTCACGTATTGTCTTACGTTTTCTTTAGTACTATCAACCGTTTCTTTTCCTTCATAATTTTGAACGAGTACTTCTAGCATACGATTAACATATGGCATATTTTCATCGACATCCAAGAATTGAATGATAAATTCTTTATCTTCTGTTTCAATAAGTGATAAAAGATCAAAGTCGAATGAAGTCAATGTCCCCTCTTCCTCTTCTATCTTTTTAGCACAAGAGTAGTAGAAAGCAATGACTTTCTTTAGAAGGTGTTCTCTTGCTTTAGGATTACAGTCTTTATAGCCATCAAATTTAAAATAAAGTTGATCCATGGCATCCTTTTCATCCTCTAAAAAGTGGGCTAAAACATGGTAAGAAAGTGTTAGATCTTGTAAATTATGCATATCAAGATGCTCAAAAGTTTCAATGTATTTAAGTCTTTTTAAATAGGCTTTGTAAGAATCTAAAAAGACTTCTGATTCAGGATGATAAGTATAGGTAATTTCTTTCATTAAGGAAGCATCCGCATCAAACAAATCATTGAAATATTCAAACGAATAATCATCTTCATAATCATCAATTACTTCATCGACAATGGTTTCTAAATAGAACTCTCCTGCCTTAGGATTCATTAAAAGTTGTCCCATTTCTTCTAAGTCCATGACTTCTTCAATTAATTTAACCATGTCATTTTCTTGGACAAAATTTTTATATTTTACATAGTAATCGAAAAGAAGAGTTCCAACTTGCTCATAATAGGTCTCTGGTTCTAATTCATAGGTGCTTTTCATTTCCTCATAAAAAGACATAAGCCATTCTTCTTGGGTTTTGTCTTTATTTTTTTCACAGATATTTTTATAGGTTTGATACAAGGTTTTCCGAATGTTTTCAGCAAGATCATCCACACTTTTTTTCATACTGCATTCCCCCATAGAGTTTATTATACTAAAAACAGCAAAAAATGAAAGAATTTTTTGCTGTTTCAATTTATTTTATTTACGAAAAAGAGATTTTATTTTTGTCTTTCTCTCAATTCGTTTTAATTCTTTAGCTTGCTTTCTAGCAAGAAGTTCCCATTTTTTTACAACGGAGTCTCTCCACTCTTCGTATCTTTTTTCTTGATCTTCTAGAGTCTCTCCAGCGATCGCAAATAAAGAATCCTCACCAGAGCCTACTAGGTATTTCGTACCCTTTGGCAAATAGATACGCGTTAAAGTTTCGCCACTTCCAATAAAAACTGGAACCATTTCTTTTTCTTCTTTTTTATCTTTCATGACTATCTAGCCTCTTCTTGCGCACGTGTTTCACGAACAACGGTAACTTTGATGGTTCCTGGATATTGCATGGTTGACTCAATCTTATCTTTGATATCACGCGCAATCTTATGTGAAGTTAAATCATCTACTTCTTCTGGTTTTACAATGACACGTAGTTCACGTCCTGCTTGAAGCGCATAGGTCTTATCGACCCCTTTGATATCAGAACCAATTTGTTCTAATTGTTCTAAACGTTTAATGTAGTTTTCAAGAGAATCGTTTCTTGCACCTGGACGAGATGCCGATAAGCTATCGGCAATAGCTACAATAACGGCAATAACACTTTTTGCTTCCGTATCTCCATGATGAGATGCAATGGCATTAATAACGACATCACTTTCATGATACTTCTTAGCAAGGTCAACACCAATTTCAACATGGCTTCCTTCTACTTCGTGGTCGATGGCTTTACCAATGTCATGTAAAAGTCCTGCTCTTTTGGCAAGAAGCACATTTTCTCCTAATTCGCTCGCAATAATACCTGATAATTCAGCTACTTCAATGGAATGTTGTAGAGCATTTTGACCGAAACTGGTACGGAAATGCAATTTACCAATAATTTCAACTAAGGCTGGATCAATTTTGGTAAGTCCTAATTGGAATAAGGCATCGTTTCCATATTCAATAATCTTTTCTTTCATCTCTTTGCTGACTTTATCGTAAAGTTCTTCAATCCTGGTTGGGTGAATTCGTCCATCTTTAATAAGTGTCTCTAACGTAACGCGAGCAATTTCACGACGTAAAGGATCAAAACTCGATAATACTACAGCTTCCGGTGTATCATCGATAATTAAATCCACTCCCGTAATGGCTTCAAGGGTTCGAATGTTTCTTCCTTCGCGACCAATGATACGCCCTTTCATCTCATCGTTCGGTAAGGTTACCACTGTAACCGTTTGTTCATTTGATACATCTGCTGCATATTTTTGCATTGAAAGTACTAACATATTTTTTGCTTTTTTATCGATTTCTAATTTTGCTTCGTTTTCACGTTCTTTGATGTAAGAAGAAATTTCTTGGGCCATATCTTCTTCGACCCTGCTCATGACTAAATCGTGGGCTTTCGCTTTGCTCATTCCTGAAATTTTTTCAAGAAGAGCTAATTGTTCTTGTTTTAACTCATCCACTTTTGCTTGTTCGTTTTGGATTTCTTTTTGTTTTTCTAATAATTTTTCATCACGTTCATCTAATGCTGCTTCTCTTTTTTGATACATTTCGTCCCGTTTATCCATGTTGTGTTCTCTTTGGATTAGGCGATCTTCTGACTCTTTTAATTCCGCTTTTTTCTCTTTGATTTCCTTTTCCGTGTCCATCTTTAAACGATGGCTTTCTTCTTTTAATTCTAAAATAGAATCTCTTTTTGCTTTTTCAGCATCTTTTTTGGCTTTTTCTATAATGGCCTCGGCCGTTTTCTTTGCACTATTTTCTTTATGAGCGTTAAATAAAATAGCAGCAACAAAGCCGACAGCTAATCCTATAACGACGAGCAAGATGGAGAAATATAAATCCATACGGATACCTCCATTTCTATCTATGTTAAATTTAACCTAATAACTCTAACACTACTTCTATTATAAAAGGATTAAAGAGTTGTGTCAATTTATTTTGGAAAAGAAAAAAAGAGGCAAGTAAAGTTAAAAAAGATACCAAAAAGAAGTCAAATTAAGAAGCAAACGGGCTCTTTTTTACCATATGATCAATCACTAAACTACTCACTAAAATAACTAAAATAGAATAGAAGCCTTTTTCGACTCCAAAGAAGAGCACACCTAATAAAATAATGGTGGCATTGATGATAAAATTCGATAAAGATACTTTAATATGAAGATATTTTTGAATCCATAAATTTAAGGTGTTGACACCTCCTGAAGAAAAACCTAAGCGATAAACATAACCTCCTGTTAGGCCACAGACAACACCTGCAAGAAGAGAATAGATTAATAAAGCTTCTTCATTCAAGGAAATTTCAGGTAACAAAGATGCAAGATGAACACATAAAGGATAGACAAAAGTGGCTACTAAAGTTCCATAGGTAGTACTTTTAGAAAGGGTAAAATAACTTAAAATAAGGGTCAAAATATTAATAATCAAAATCAATATCGAAAACGGAATAGGAATAAAAGCATGAAAAACTAATGCCATTCCTTGTGTTCCACCTGTTACTAGATTTAAGGGATGCAAAAGATAATTAAAGTTTAAGGCGGCAACAAATAAAGTTAAGGATAATAAAATATAGTTCTTTATTCTCTTCATAAAAGGCTCCTTCAAAAAAAAGAAATAGATTCCTCTACTTCTTATTTCTCTAGTTATAGTATTTAGTAAAAAGCCTTATTTTATGAACGAAATTTTTTAACATTTAAAATCCGAAGTGCATTTAAGGATGCAAGAATAGTTACTCCCACATCACCAAAAATGGAAATCCACAAATGCGTAACTCCTAAAGCACTTAAAAGCAAAATAAGTGCTTTGACAAAAAGTACAAAAATGATATTAAAGTGTACAATGCCCATGGTCTTTTTGCTAATTTTAAGACACGGTACTATTTTCGTTGGATCATCTTCTAAAATAACAATATCACTTTGATCGATCGCAGCATCACTTCCAAGTCCACCCATTGAAATACCAATATCAGACATCGCAAGTACAGCCGCATCGTTTAATCCATCTCCTACAAAAGCTAGATAAGTATCATTTTCTAATTCATTTTTTAAATTTTCAATGATTTGAACTTTATCTTGAGGGAGTAATTCAGAGTAGCACTCATCTATTTTTAAAGTTTCCGTTACTTTCTTAGAAGGAAGCAGTTTATCTCCTGTTAATAAAACGGTCTTTTCGATTCCTTCTTTTTGAAGATTCGGAACAAAAGATTTTAAACGTGGCTTAATTTTATCCGCAATAACAATATTTCCACTATAAACTCCATCGATAGCAACATAAACGATGGTACCAACTGCATTACTTTTTTCAAAAGAAATACCTTCTTTTTTCATGAATTTTTCGTTTCCTACCAAAACCTTTTTATCATCTATGAAAGCCTCTACTCCATAGCCTGCCTTTTCTTTTACATTCTTGATATCATTTGAATCGATTTTCTTTTTGTAATAAGTTTTAATGGAAGACGCAATCGGATGATGTGAATAATATTCACAAGCAGCACTGTAATAAAGAAGTTCTTCTTTTGGAATACCAATAGGATTTACTTCGACTACCTCAAAGACACCTTCTGTAAGAGTACCTGTTTTATCGAAGGCCATGATTTTAGTTTTAGATAATCGTTCTAAGTAATTGCTTCCTTTCACCAATACACCAATTTGAGAAGATGCTCCCATTCCTGCAAAAAAACTTAAAGGGATAGAAATCACTAAGGCACAAGGACAAGAAACCACTAAGAAAGATAAGGCTCTGTACAAATAGGTATGCCATGATCCATTGAATAATAAAGGTGGAACAAAGGCCAGTAAAAGAGCGATGAAGACCACAATCGGCGTATAGACTTTAGAAAATCTTGTAATAAAGTTTTCGCTTCTGGTCTTTTTACTACTAGCATTTTCAACTAAAGCTAAAATCTTGCTCACGGTCGAAGTTTCAAAAGGAGCAGTTACCTCTACTTCAAGTGGAGACTCCATATTGATACATCCACTTAGAATAGCCTCTTTTGCTTTTACCGTTTTTAATACCGATTCTCCTGTTAAAGCTTTGGTATCTAAATAGGAAGAGCCTTTTACAACTACTCCATCCAATGGGACTTTTTCACCAATTCCTACTAAGATTTTCTCTCCTACTTTTACCTCTTTTGGATCTACTTTAATCGTTTTTCCATCTCGAATGACTTGGGCTATATCTGGTTTTAAAGCCATTAAAGATTGAATCGATTTTTTGGATTTATCCACAGCATAATCTTGAAAGAACTCTCCTACTTGATAAAGAAGCATAACTACGACGGCTTCTTCGTAACATCCAATTAAGAAAGCCCCAATCGTCGCTAAAGACATTAGAAATGTTTCATCAAAGATTTGCCTTTTAAAAAGATTTTGTCCTGCTTCTAAAAGTACTTCTCCCCCTACCACTAAATAACTTAAGAATAGGAAAATAAAGTTAATATAAGCATATGGAAAGGGAATCAAACCTATTAAAAATAAAATAATTGAAAGAATAATTTTAAGTCCTTTTTTCATGAAATCCTCCTAATCTTTATGAGAAATGTGTAATAGACCTACTTCAAACGTCTTTACCACATGGTCATCATCTAACGTATAATAAACTTCTTTACCACTTTTACGCATTTTTACAATTCTATTTTCCCGAAGTAAAGCCAATTGATGTGAAACCGAAGACTTTGTCATATGAAGCACATTCGCTAAATCACAAACACACATTTCTTCTTGATCAAGTGCAAATAAAATACGTACTCTAGTTGGATCTCCTAACAATTTATAAAACTTTGCAAGATGTTCAAAAGTAGTACTAGAAGGCATCTTTTTTAAGACTTGTTCCACCACTTTTGGATGAATCACATTACAATCACATAAATATTCATTTCTTCCCATATATCCTCCATCAGTTGAATGTTTGCTCAACTATCTATCTCTATTATAATTGAATGTCTATTCAACTGTCAATAGAACTTTAAGACAAAATAAAGAAGCCCAAATTATGGACTCATCTACTTTTTTACATACGTTTTTTCTTTAACACTTGAAGATGCAAGCATTTCTGTTTTCATATATGAATTTAAAAATTGATACACGGGAATTTATCAGTTTTAAAACAAGAAATCTTCGGAAACCATTATAAAATGGTTATTTTTTTGTCAAATTTTACAT
>CANRHM010000070.1 GCA_947630415.1 uncultured Bacilli bacterium
ACGATATGAGTGGTGGAGCATATGAATATGTCATGGGTGCATTAGATGATGGAAATGGTAAGCCAAGAAGTGGTTATAGTACATCACAAAACTCAGGATTTAACGGAGTATTAAATAGTGGTGGACCAGTATCAAATGGAAGAGAATTGCCAGACGAAAAATATTATGATCTATATAGTGGAAATGCAGCGGCAACAGCATGTGTCGGAGGAGTATGTTATGGACATGCTTTATCCGAAACGGCAGGATGGTATGGAGATTTTCAAATATTTGTAACCTCTTCGGGCCCGTGGTTCTTACGCGGCGGCGGCTATGGCGTTAGCTCGCGTGCCGGGGTGTTCTGCTTCTACACCAAGTACGGTTACGCGAGCGGCGACTCCTCGTTCCGCCTAGTGCTCGTCCGCACAGGAGCGTAATATAAATAAAGGAACCTATTCGTTTGTAGGTTCCTCTTTTTCTTTTTGATCTTGTTCTTCTAGTTTTTGTCTAGCTTTAACTAAGACATCGTCATAGAGTTCATCTAGATCATTTTCAATTTCAATTAATTTATAAATTTCTTCAAAAGTAGTGTATCCTTCTAATACTTTTTCTAGTCCATCTTGGAGTAGGGTACTTACATCTCTTGAATAAACTAAGTGTCTTAATTCGTCTTTGGATATATTTTCGTTACTTAGAGCATCTCTTATTTCATCGTCTATAACTAAAACTTCTTGGATAGCTTGACGACCTCGATAACCATTAATACATTTATCGCATCCATGGGCTTCAAAGACTTCTACCACATTTTTATTTAGTACTTGTTTAAATACTTGTTTTTCAAAAAGTGTTGTTTCTCTTAATTTTTTACAGTGAGGACAAAGGGTTCGTGCTAATTTTTGAGAAACAATTCCAGTAAGAGCAGAAGATAATAAATATCTTTCTACATCCATATCTAGTAAACGTTCAATGGTACTTAAGGAGTTGTTGGTGTGGATGGTTGATAATACTAAGTGTCCAGTAATAGATGCACGAACGGCAATTTGAGCTGTTTCACTATCACGAATTTCTCCGATTAGTATAATATTGGGGTCTTGTCTTAAAATAGAACGAAGAACGGCTGCAAAGCTAAGACCTATCTCACTATTAACTTGAACTTGGTTAATACCTTCGATATTCATTTCTATCGGGTCTTCAACGGTAATAATATTCGTGTATTCTTTATTCAATTCTTGAAGCATTGAGTAGGTGGTGGTACTTTTTCCGGATCCAGTAGCACCGGTTACTAGAATAATTCCATTTGGAACTTCCAACATTCTTTTTACTTTCTCAAAATTTTTATGCGAAAAGCCTAAACTTTCAAGTCCTGCTAAACTTCTAGTATAGTCTAGGATACGAATAACGATTTTTTCTCCTTCGTTGGTAGGTAAGGCTGACACACGCATATCGAGGTCTCGGTCATCAATTCGACCTTTAATAGCCCCATCTTGGGGAAGACGTGTTTCAGTAATATTCATATTGGCAATTAGTTTAATACGGGTAGTGAGGTTACGTTCGTATTCTCTTGGTATAATCGTATGATCTTGTAGAGCTCCATCGATACGGAATCTAATTTTTAGTCCTTCATCGACAGGATCCATATGAATATCGCTTGCTCGGCTCGTTACAGCAGTAACGATGATTTTGTTCGCAAGATCGACTATTGGTATATGTTCTAAGTCGTACGCTACCATAACATTCCCTCGCTTTTTATTCTTTTTACCCTATATTTTTATCTTATTTTATTATATAATAAATTTAGAAGATAGGCAAGAAGGAATGATGTTTTTATGAAAAGAATATCAAATCAAGGCTTTTTACTAATGGAGACTTTAATTGTAGCCGTTTTTGTTACAACGCTTACCATGTTTATATATCAAAATAGTCTTCCTCTTATGGGTGAATATGAACGACGTATCAATTACGATGATATCGATAGTGTCTATGCGGTCAACTTGGTTCGCAAAGTCTTATTGCACGATGATAATATAGAGGCTTTAACAGAAGGAATTCTAGAAGGGGATACCGTTATTCGGGATATTACAGATTGTAGTTTATGGAAACAGACTACACTTTGTGATGAAATCAAGAGGCAAACGGGAATTGTTCCCAGTACACTAGGTGCCAGTAACGATGGAAAAATCTATATTACGAGATATGAATTAAGTAAACTTAAAGATGAAATTAAGGATAATCGTCTTTTTGAACGAAGTAATGATCGGGGCATTCGAACTTATATCAATTATTTACCTCGTTTTACAACGACTTCGGTTACGCAAGGATATCGCCTTATTATTACTCGAAATGTTTTGACCGATACCAGTGAAATTCAAAAATTTGCGAATATCGAGGTGGTTCTATGATAAAAATGAATAAGAAGGGTATGACTGTCATAGAAGTATTGATTAGTTTTGTCCTCATCATGATCATCTTAATTGCTTTATTTTCTATTGTCATGAATTATCGTGAAAAGGCAAATAAAGAAGAGTTGAGAGAAGAGTATATTTCTTTTAAGGCTATGGTCACTAAAGATATTCAAAATGACATTTTAAAGAAAGAATTACTAGAAGTAACCCCTGTAGAGCCTGCCTCTACTTGTGCTCCTGATGTGATTCAGTGCGTCAATTTAAAATTTAAAGACGGTACCGATAAAAACTTATTTGTCTACAATAAACAAACCGTGGATGCGGTTCGAAACAAGTATATTCAATATGGAGATCAAAAATATAAAATAAGAGATGATATCCCAGAAGATAGTGAAATTCCAAGTGGAAGAACCGCACTTGATTATCAAAGCGTCAATGTATATGTAGGACGCCTATTTGAAAAAACGGTCGTTGATAATCATACGATTTATGGAATACATATTTCGCTTACTTATCTTGAATTTGGAGAAGATTTTGGTATTCATATTGTAGCCATGACAGATAATTAAAAATAAGATAAGAGCAAATAAACTAGACTACTAGCTAAAAGAGCATGCACCATGCGTGCTTTTACAAACTTTTGATATTTTATTTTAGTATCACTTATAATACTGTAGACTTGCATATGAACACTTAACCCTCCAAAGGATAAGAAAAAAGTAACTAGACTTGCTTTCATAGAAATAGGAAGAGATAAAGTAGATACTTTGACGATGCCTTGAGTCATTTCTAATAGACCCGATAAAAAAGAAGAAGATAGATGCGATAAAGGAAGTATAGTATTTAAAAATTCATTGATCATTAAAAAGAAAGTCATGGTTCCAAGCATCAGAACTAAGGTTTCAAAAGTTTGAAAAATAGCATTCTTTACAATTTGACCTAAATTTAAAGGATTATGAATCCTTTTTTGATGCATTAAAGAAAGGCCTTTTCGAAGAGAAATGGCTTCTTCTTTAGGCTTTTCTTTTGGTCTTGAAAAGAAGCCTATAATAAAGTTTGCAAGATAATGAACGATTAAGATAATAAGTGCAATACGAGGATTACTTTGAAGCATATTGGATACAAATCCTAAAATAAATAATGGATTCGAAAAATGGGTGAATGTTAGAAGAATCGATGCTTCTTCTTCATTAATCATTTCTCTATCCAATAGATTTCTTGTGTATTTTGCTCCACTAGGAAATCCTGAAACCATACTCATAGCAAGCACAAAAGCGGTTTCTTTTTTTAAATGAAAGAACCTGGTCATCAATTTTTGAAAAAGACTTGCTAAAAGTTCAATCATTCCATATTCCATAAAAAAATGAGATAAAAAGAAAAAAGGAAACAAGGAAGGGATTAATTGATTCATCCAAAGCTGAATCGAAAAGGTTATCACTTTTTGCATTTCAAGCGAATGGGTCATTATAAAAAAGAAGGCCGTCAACAAAAGTAAACTTATTCCTACTGATACGAGTTTTCTATTCATATTTATCTCTCTTCCATGTTATAATAAATTAGATAAAGGAAATGATCAATTTGTTTAATAAAGGATATGAAAAAGTTAAAAATTTCATGAAAGAAAACTATAAGTTTTTGCTTGTCTATCTTCTTTTACTAGCCCTCATTTTATGGCCTTTACCGTATTATATTTATACAGGAGGAGGCATTATTGCTATCAATGATCGGGTAAAAGTAGAAAATGAAAGTAAGAGTGAAGGTGGTTTTCATTTTGCTTATGTATCGCAGTTAAATGCCACCATATCAACGTATTTATTAAGTTATATTATCCCCGGATGGGATTTAGTACCCGTGGATACCATGCAATTATCGGAAGATGAATCCAGTCAAGATATTTTTGTAAGAGATCAAATGTTTTTAACGGATGCCAATCAAAATGCCGTGAAACTGGCTTATGAAAAAGCAGGAAAGACATTTACTGTTACAAAGACTACCAATTATGTGGTCTACATCATGGATGAAGCCAAGACGGATTTAAAGATAGGAGATGCGATTCTATCTTGCGAAGGTATAGAAATAAATGATATTACGGATCTTCAAAAAATAGTAAAATCCAAAGAAGTAGGGGATCAAGTTTCCGTACACATCAAAAGAAATAATAACGAAATGGATGCTTCTTTTACAGTTCAAGATATCGAAGGCGAAAAACTAGCAGGACTTTCTCTAATGAAAGAAATTTCTTATGAAACGGATCCAAAACTTACGTTATCTTTTTCTTCTAATGAATCAGGTCCTTCGGGTGGACTCTTACTTGCTATTACCATCTATGATAAACTAGTTGATGAAGATTTAACTAAAGGAAGAAAAATTGTAGGAACGGGTACCATCGATAGTGAAGGGAATGTAGGCTCTATTGGAGGAGTCGAATATAAATTGAGAGGCGCTGTTTCCAATAAAGCAGATCTCTTCATTGTTCCAAATGGTGAAAACTACGATGATTGTGTTCGTCTAAAAGAAGAAAATCATTATGATATTGAAATTGTAGGCGTTTCTACTTTTGAAGAAGCAATTACTTATTTAGAAAAATAAAAAGAACCTAATTCCTAACTTTTTCTTTTCTAGGATAAGGTTCTTTTTGATTGGTTAAACCTAAAATGTAATCGATGCTGGTGTGATAGAACAAGGCCAGTTTTATAAGTCCATCGTAGTCTAGTTGATTTTCTTCATTTTCATACCTTGAATATTGTTGTTGTGATAGGTTCAATAATTTGGCAATATCCTTTTGTAAGAAGTCGTTATCTTCACTTACACCTCTTAATCTGGTCATGGAAAACACCTCTAAATCATTTTCTCATAGGTGTTATTTTTACATTGACTTATACACGGAAAACGAGTATCATGTTATTAGATAGTAGCATCTTGTATAGGAAATAAAAAGTAGTTCACACTAAAAAAGTATAAGGAGTTGTAATAAATGAAAAAGAATAGAAGTAAAAGAGATATTATTGCCTTATGTCTATTTGTTTTAAGTTTAGTCTTAATTGCAACAGGAACCACTTTTGCCTTTTTTACTTATTCAAAAGAAGGACAAACGGAAAATAAATTGGAATCAGGAACTTTAACTTTTGTTTATGATGAAAATAGAAAAGAGAAAAATGGAGTAAGTCTAACCAATGCATTTCCAAAAAGTGATACCGCTGGAAAGACACAAATGGATACAGGCTTTTTTGAATTTCAAGTAAAATCGGAAGCAAGAGGAGCAACTATTAATTATGAAATCTATTTAACAAAAGATGAAAGTTCTACTTTTCCAGAATATACAATCAAAACTTATTTAACAGAAATAACTGAGGAAGGAAATGAAACAGAAATTCAAAATACATATACAAATAAAGCTGTAAATCTTTATAGTGATCTAGGGAAAAGTGCCGTTCCATCTATATTGGATAAAGATATCGTAGGAAAAACGTTATATCAAGGAACAGTAAGTGAACAGGAAATAACAAAGACATTTAGATTTAGAATGTGGATTGATGAAGAAGCGAATCAAGTAAGAGGAGGACAATGGATTCACAATTATAAGACTTTCTCAGTAAAAGTAAATGTGTATGCTCAAAATAGTGATATAGATGATCCTACTGAACCAGCTAAAATCTGTAATGATAGTAATGTAAATGAACCAAAGCTAGTGGATGGAATGATTCCTGTATATTACGACTATGAAGCAGCAACTTGGAAGAAAGCAAATGCAAAATCATCAGATTGGTACAATTATTGTAATCAAGAATGGGCTAATGCTGTAACGATTGGATTAGATGTAGATGGAAGTGATAAAAAAAGAAAAGAATATCAACAAGCAGCACCAGGAACAACAATTGATATGCAATACATCAATACCATGTGGGTCTGGATTCCAAGATATGAATATGATTATCAATCATTACAAAAATTAGGATCAACACCTGGAGAAATAGATATCAAATTTATTGATACAACAAAAACAAGTTTAACAGAAACAGATAACTATAAAGTCCATCCAGCCTTTACATTTGGAGAAGAAGAATTAGAAGGATTTTGGTATGGAAAGTTTGAAACTAGTTCCAAAACAGAATGTACAGCAACAAATTATTCGGTAAATACTGACTGTGATTTAGATACCTTTATTCCAGAAATAAAACCAGGAGTAACCTCATGGAGAGGAATAAGAGTATCAACAGCATTCACCATATCTAGAAATATAGAAACTTATGCAAATGAATATGGATTTAAGGATGAAGAAATAGATACGCATATGAGTAAGAATAGTGAATGGGGAGCAGTAGCCTATCTATCTCAAAGTAAGTATGGAAAATATGGAAACGATGGGGAAGAAGTATATATCAATAACTGTTCTCA
>CANRHM010000071.1 GCA_947630415.1 uncultured Bacilli bacterium
AATATGGTTCGTTAGATCAAGCAAGAAAAAACGCCAAAAAAATTAGTGATGAACATCAAAATGATAAACCATCACAATCAGAAAGCTGTACACAAATATATAAATTTTTTGATGAAATTGATGAAAGACTTACGGAATTAGAATGAATTTTTAATTTTTAGATATCAACTCCAGATACTAAATGCAAAAACTAAATTATTAAATTGTTACGAACTGATATTTTGATTTTCCTGAAACTAGGTCGAAAGACCTAGCTTTTTGGTGTGCAACATTACACGAGGTTTATTCAGTGATTATAAGATTTATTAGAAAAGTAGTAACGATAAAATAGGTATTTAACGAACCGTTAAATACAGAACCGTATGTTCAGGGGTATAAAAGGAGACAGCTAATCGCTGCCTCCTATTTGATTTATAACAAAAGAGATGGAATATAGGAGAAAATACTTCCAATTTTTTCTTTCTAATTTTTTTTAATATTCGTTTCCAAAATAAGAACACTTATGATATATTTATATATAGAGGGAAGTGCTTACCATGAAATTAAACTTTATTATAAATGATTACGTTCTATCGTGGAATTTACTTTTTGGTCCAGCTATTTCAGAAGCAAGTTATAACTTTAGAGAAAAACTATGGAGAACCTACCGGAAACAGTATGGTCTATTACAAGATGAACAAAAGTTAATGCTTAAAGATATTAAGAATTTTATTCCGGATGACGACACTATTTATAACTTTGTTTTAGAGTCTAGTTTGTTTGAAGATGTGAAGAAGAAGACCGAAAATCATCGCCAATACTTAATGAAGATTTGGGATGAAAATAAAAAACAAGTACAATCACTTTTAAAAGAAATTGTAAGAATTCCCTATGATAACTTTAATTTTATAGTAGTACATCCCAATATGGATCAAGTTCACTTTGAAATGGATAACGAAGAAAAAAACATTGTTTGGGGAAGAAAAAATGATAAGAAAAATGAACTTGCTACTTTAGTGCAAATGTTATATACCATTACTACTTATCAAATAGGATCTAGTTATAAAAATTATAAAGAAATTGCTCAAGCCGTAATTGAACTAGCCATTAAAAACGAACTTTATACGAAATTACAAGGAAAAAGCAATTACTTGATGGGAGATCCATCTCTTACCTTTTTAAAGAAACAGATTTACCCTTATTGGCTTATGTATTTAGGAGCCGATCAAGAAAAGATGACCAGTTATATGATGCGAGATCGAATTGCTTTTGATATTGATCATTACCCAATTGAACCTCATCTTAAGAAATTAGATTTAAAAGGATTTATTGAATTCTGTATTCGTAATCAAAAACATATCTTACGCTTTAATCAATTAGAAATTATATAAAGGATTTCTTAACAAAGGAATCCTTTTATACGAGGAGGACTTTTCATGGACGAGAAGATAAAAATATTATTTGAACAAATTCATCTAGAAGACGAAGAGATCATTTCGTTGTTTCAAAATGCCGTCTTAAAGAATGTTATCGTCCATCAAAAAGATGAAAGTTGGACTTTTGTTATTGAAGTTGATGACGTACTAGATAGTGAAATCTATTTTAGACTTGAAACGCAAATGGAAGAAGGATTTGTAAAAAAGACAAGACTTGAAATTGAACCAAGAAACAAAAGTTTAGAAAAAGCTTCTTCTTATTTTGAAAAGACTTTAGAAAGAGTAAAACCTTATTTACCGGTAGCCTTAAATTTTAAAGATAGTTTAATTGTAGAAAAAGATACATTGAAAATAGAAGTTGCGAATGATGCTGAAATACATCAATTTGAGCAGATTAGGGAAGCCCTTAATTATTGGTATCATTGTTATGGATTTGATGTTTCTTTTGATTATTTTTTAAATGAAGCAAAAAGAGCTAAAACGAAAGAAGAGATTGAGTCCGATACCAAAGATATTCCTGTAAAAGAAATTGAAAAGAAGAGAAAAGAAACGCTTCCATCCAAAGAAAAAGTATATGGAAAAGCAAAAAAAGAGACCGACCCTAATTGTATTTTAGGAAGAACAATTAAAGATACCCCGGTTTCAATTAAAGGTTTAATTGGTGAAGAAAACAATGTAACAGTTGAGGGTTACATCTTTGGAGTAGATTATTTTGAGTCTTCAAAAACGGATTTTAAGATTATTACCTTAAAAATAACGGATTATACCGATAGTATTTATGCAAAAGTTTTTGTTCGTGATAATGAAGAGTATATTAGACTTTCTAAAGAACTTAAAAAAGGAATTTGGGTTTTAATAAGAGGGTATACTAAAAATGATCAGTATGCAAGAGAACTCGTTTTGAATGCTAGAGATGTTGTTAAAATTGAAAAAGAAAATAATAAGGTAGAAGACACGGAAGAAGAAAAAAGAGTAGAACTTCATGCCCATACGAAAATGAGTCAAATGGATGGAGTTATGGATGAAGTAACTTATATTAATGAAGCCATTCGTTTAGGGCATAAAGCCTGTGCTATTACCGATCATAATGGTTGTCAAGCATTTCCTCATGCGTTTAGTGCAGTAACTGCCTATAACAAAGGAAAAGAAGACAAAGATAAGTTTAAAGTCATTTATGGATGCGAACTTACAATGGTAGATGACTCCGTCGATATTGTACTAAGAGGAACGGAAGATAAGTTCTTTGAAACCACTTTTGTTGTATTCGACTTTGAAACTACTGGATTTAATGCCGGAGGCGGAGATCAGATTATTGAAGCAGGAGCTGTCAAGATTTTAGATGGTGAAATTATCGATCGCTTTGATGAATTAATTGATCCAGGAAGAAAACTTCCTCCTAAAATTACGGAAGTGACCAACATTACCGATGAAATGTTAAAAGGAAAACCTTCCGAAGAAGAAGTCATGAAGCGTTTTATCGATTGGGTAGGGGACTTACCAATGGTAGCACACAATGCGAAGTTTGATGTCTCTTTCTTGGAACGTGCCTATCAAAAATATAATTTTGGTACCTTTACAAACTGTGTAATCGATACGTTGAAATTATCTCAGACGTTGGATAATACTTTCGCCCGTCATAGTTTAAGTGCCTTAGTTAAAAGATACGATGTTCCTTGGGATGAATCGGCGCATCACCGTGCAGACTACGATGCCGAAGGAACAGCTCTTGTTTTTCACAGGATGCTAAAGAAGATGAACGCTAATAACTTTGAAACTATTTTAGATATGAATAAATTGGTATCCAAAGAAGAAATCTATAAATATGGTGTTACTCATCATATCAATATTTTAGTTAAGAATAAGACGGGACTTAAAAATCTCTTTAAGATTATTTCGTTAGCTAATACCAATTATCTATATAAATTTCCACGTATTCCACGTAGCGATTTAGAGAATTTAAGAGAAGGTCTTTTAATTGGAAGTGGTTGCTATGAAAGCGAAGTCTTTAAAGAAGCAAGAAGTAAAGCCGAAGAAGAATTAGTAAACGTGATTAATTTCTACGATTATGTTGAAGTACAACCACCGGAGTGTTATTCCCATTTAATTCAAATGCATGATTTTGATAATAGACAAGAACTCGAAGATCATCTTAAAAAGATTGTAAAAACAACCAAAGAAGCCGGTAAATACATTGTAGCAACGGGAGATGTACACCATTTAACAAGAGAAGATAAAATCTATAGAGAGATTATTGTCAATCAAAAAGTACCAGGTGGAGGACGTCATCCACTTGCCAGGAATGAAATTACGGAAATTCCTTCACAGCATTTACGTACAACCCAAGAAATGCTTTCCGATTTTGCTTTCTTAGGCGATGAACTAGCGCATGAAATCGTTGTTACGAACACTAGAAAGATTGCTGATTTAGTGGATATTATCGAAGTTATCATCGATACGGGTGGAATTCCATTTTCTCCTCGAATTGATAAAAGTGTGGAAACCGTTACCGAACTTGTTTTTGGTAAAGCTACTTCTTGGTATGGGGATCCTCTTCCTTATAATATATTGGAACGAATTAGTAAGGAACTCTATGGAGATGGAATCTTTGAAGCAACGCATTATTTTGTGGAAAAGAATAGTAGTTTAAGTGAAGAAGAAAAGACGAAAGAAACGTATATGGAACTGCAACAAACTCTATTAAAAGGATTTGATGAAGTTAAAAAAGTAATTGCTTCTTACCTTGAAGAGACGGTTACTGATTATAGTACTCTTGCTGAAAAAGAAAAAGATAAACTAATGAAGAAAAAATTAGGAGGTATCATCGGAGGAGGATTCGATGTTATCTACCTGATTGCGCAAAAGTTAGTTAAACACTCGAACGATGAAGGATACCTTGTTGGTAGCCGTGGTTCGGTAGGTTCGAGTTTCGTTGCTACGATGATGGGAATTACCGAAGTTAATCCACTCCCTGCTCACTACCTATGTAAAGATTGTCATTATTCAGAGTTTAATGATGAAGAAGGGAGGGCTTATGGACTTACCTATTCGAGTGGTTATGATTTGCCAACCAAGAATTGTCCACATTGTGGAAAACCACTCGGTAAAGAAGGACAGGACATGCCGTTTGCTACTTTCTTAGGTTTCAATGCCGATAAAGTGCCCGATATAGATTTGAACTTTTCAGGAGATAACCAAGCAAGTGCCCATGCCTATACGAAAGTACTCTTTGGAGAAGACAATGTATACCGTGCTGGAACGATTGGAACAGTGGCCGATAAGACCGCTTTCGGATATGTAAAAGGCTACTGTGAAGATAAGGGCATTTTAAATATGCGTACCGCGGAAATTGAACGTATTGCCTTAGGTTGTACGGGTGTAAAACGAACCACCGGACAACATCCAGGGGGAATAGTTGTTATTCCAGGATACATGGACGTTTTTGACTTTACGCCTTTCCAGTATCCAGCAGATGACCCTAATAGTGAATGGCGAACGACCCATTTTGAATACCATGCCATCGACCAAGATGTGTTAAAACTTGATATTCTTGGTCACGATGATCCGACGGTTTTAAGAATGCTTCAAGATTTGTCAGGGATCGATGTCACTACCTTGCCATTTGACGATAAAAAAATCTATTCGCTTTTGACGAGTCCTAAAGCATTAGGCGTGAGTGAAGAAGCTATCATGTGTCCAACAGGGACCCTTGGATTACCGGAACTTGGAACTAAATTTGTTATTCAGATGTTAGTGGATACTAAACCTACGACTTTTTCTGGACTAGTTAAAATATCTGGATTATCACACGGAACCGACGTCTGGGCAGGGAACGCTAGTGAACTTATCAAAAACAAAGTAGTACCGTTCGATGACGTTATAGGATGTCGTGACGATATCATGGTAAGCCTTATGAACTGGGGGATGGAACCACTTCGTGCCTTCAAAATCATGGAGCACGTTCGTAAAGGAAAAGCTTCCAAAGATCCTGAAACCTGGGCAGGTATGGTCGAAGATATGAAAAAAGTAGGGGTTCCGGAATGGTACATTGAATCTTGTCATAAGATAAAGTACATGTTCCCTAAAGCACATGCGTGTGCTTATGTTATGAGTGCCCTTAGAATTGCTTGGTTCAAAGTATATCAACCTTTAAATTACTATGCGACCTTCTTTTCGATTCGAGTAACGGATTTTGATATTGAAACCATGATCAAAGGGTATGATGCTATTAAGCAAAAAATAGAAGAACTTCAAACCAAAGGATTTGATGCCAGCAACAAGGAAACATCGATTATTGAAACATTAAAGATAGCCCTTGAAGCAACGGCACGTGGTATTCATTTTGCACCACTCGATTTAAATAAAAGTGATGCTAAAAACTTTATGATTGATAAAGAACATGAAAACACCCTTATTCCATCGTTTAGTACAATTGATGGACTAGGGGGAACGGTGGCTCAGACGATTGTCGAAGAGCGAAGCAAGAAGCCTTTCTTAAGCATTGAAGACTTCCAAAAAAGAGGTAAAGTATCTCAGACACTTGTCGATAAGATGCGTACTATGGGAATGTTAGACGATCTTCCAGAGTCTAGTCAAATGACATTATTTTAAAGGAGATAAAAAAATGAAACGACCAATAGGTTTTATTGATTCCGGTCTAGGAGGAATTTCGGTTTTAAAAGAAGTACAAAAACTACTTCCGATGGAAGACTACTACTATTATGGGGATTCTTTTCATCATCCTTATGGCGAAAGATCAAAGGACAATCTTCTAAAAGTGGTGGATGAAGGGATACAAGAGTTGTTGAAACAAAACTGTAAACTAATTGTCGTTGCGTGCAATACGGCAACTACGATGGTACTTCCTGAAATACGGAAAAAATACCCAGAGATTCCTTTTGTAGGAACGGAACCAGCACTTAAAGTAGCTTATGATTACTATCCCAATAAAAGAGTGTTAGTCATGGGAACCAAGGGAACGATTGAAAGTGAACGTCTTCAATTTTTAAATGCACAGTACCCCATCGATAACGTTACTTTCCTTGCTTGTCCAGAACTAGCTCCCTTAATTGAAGAAGGAGATCAAACAAAGATTAAAACCTATCTTGAAGAAACGCTTTCTAGTTATCAAGGAAAAGTGGATGTCATCGTTTTAGGATGTACGCACTATGTCTTTGTGAAACCCATGATTAAAGAGATTTTAAAAGACGTTATTTTACTCGATGGAAATCAAGGAATTGCGAACCAAGTAAAACATCTATTAGAAGAAAAAGGACTGTAGATAATATGAAAAAATGACATAAAATAATAACA
>CANRHM010000072.1 GCA_947630415.1 uncultured Bacilli bacterium
TGAAGGATAATTTGGTACTAGACTTTAAAAAGCAAAAAATTCGTATTTAGGAATTGATGAAATTCCAAAAATTTGATATATTTTTATTAGTAATAATAAAAGGTGGTATGCAGTATGTATTGGGATATAATTTTTTTAATTGCTGTTATTTTAATTGTTATTTGTTGCTTTAGACGATTTTCAAGTTTTGTTTATGTCGTTGGAATTATCGATATTTTCTTTCGACTTATTACCTATTTTGCACAAAATATTGGGGCACCCGAGATTACGGCACTAGTAAAGCGAATTGGTTTTCCTGCTAGTATCCCTGCTGTCATTAATAAATATACCGATGGACTGTTAGCAACGGTTTTAATGTGGTGCTTTTTTGGAATTATGGTCGTGTTTGAGTTCTATGTCATCCGTACTTTTTGGCGGAAGAAAAAGTAGAACTTTTTTCTTTTAATCATACGTATATTATAGATGAAGTTTTAAGGAGGAAATATTATGTGTGGCATCGTGGGTTATTTAGGAAATAGAAAGGCTATTCCCATTATTATGGAAGGGCTTAAAAGTTTGGAATATCGTGGATACGATTCTTCTGGGATTGCCTATTTTAAAGATCATAAAATAGAAGTCATCAAAAAGGAAGGAAAGATTCAAAACTTAGATGCGCTTTTAAATTATGATGAGGATACTTTTATGGGTATTGCACATACGAGGTGGGCAACGCATGGAAAAGCGAATGACTTAAATGCACATCCACATACTTATGGAAAAATTACGTTAGTACATAATGGTATTATTGAAAACTATGAAGATTTAAAGAAAGCATTATTTGCAAAAGGAAAACATTTTGAAAGTGAAACAGATACTATCGTTGTTGCCTGTCTATTAGATGAACTCTATGAAGAGACAAGGGATATGTTAAAAGCGATTTCCTTATTGATGCAAAAAATACAAGGGTCTTATGCCTTAGCTATTTTATGTAAAGATGAGACGGATACGCTTTATGCCGTTCGCAAAGATAGTCCTTTAATTGTTGGAGTAGGAGAGAATGAAACCATTTTAGCTAGTGACATTCCAGCCATTCTAGGAGTTACTAAGAATTATTATTTATTGAATGATAAAGAGATTGTTCAAGTAAAGAAAAATAAAGTTACGATTTATGATGAACATTTAAATGAAGTCTTAAAAGAGACGAAGACTTATCAAGGCGATTTAGAAGTGTCTTCTAAAAAAGGATATGAACACTTCATGTTAAAAGAAATTCATGAGGAGCCAGAAGTTCTTCAAAATTTGCTTTTAAAATATACAAAAGAGGATAAAATAAGAGAAGTATTTGATATTACACCTTATAAAAATATTGAGATTGTAGCTTGTGGAAGTGCTTATCATGCAGGTTTAATTGGAAAATATTATTTAGAAACGTATGCAAATAAGAAAACAACGGTTACTTATGCTTCGGAATATCGTTATCAAAAACATTTTTTTGACAAAGAAAATTTAGTGATTTTGATTTCGCAATCAGGAGAGACGGCCGATACGTTAGCGGCCTTGAAACTAGCAAAAGAAAATGGAATCGATACCTTGTCCATTGTCAATGTACGTGATTCTTCGATTGCAAGAAGTAGTAAGTATGTCTTTTATACCGATGCTGGAATCGAAGTTGCGGTTGCTACGACCAAAGCCTATTTTGCGCAAGTAATTGCTTTAATATTACTTGCTCTAAATACAGTAGAGGATAGAGCATCTTATCTTGCATCCCTTCGCAAACTTCCATCGTTCATTACAAAGTATATCGATTCTTTTGATTATGAAAGTTATGCTAAACGTCTTGCAACTTGTGAACATATCTTTTATCTAGGTAGAGGAATCGACTATGCCCTTGCGATGGAGGGAAGTTTAAAGTTAAAAGAAATTTCTTATATTCATAGTGAAGCTTATCCTTCTGGAGAATTAAAACACGGAACGATTTCTTTAATCGATGAAAATACGGGCGTCATTGCAGTCGTCATGAATGAAGAACTTAAAGAAAAATCGATTAGCAATATCAAAGAAGTGTTAGCAAGGGGAGCAAAAGTTTTAGCTATTACACCTATTGATGAGGATTTTGCTTCTTCTAAAATCTTGTTAACCAAGGAAGATGCCTTTTTAAATCCACTTCTTGCCATCGTTCCTATGCAAATGCTTGCCTATCATGTTGCTAAAATAAAGGGATGCGACATTGATAAACCACGAAATTTAGCTAAATCGGTTACCGTAGAATAGGACTAAAAAGTACATTTTTTAAAAAAATGTATTTTTTTTGCAATTTTTTTAGTCTTTGGCGAAAAAAATTAGAAAGATATAATTGGAGGTGAAAAAAGTGAAACATTATGAATGTGTCCGACAAGAGGGGGCTAAAGACTGTGGAGTTGCTTGTCTTCTTACGATTGTAAAAACTTATCACGGTACTGTTTCAAGTGAGTATGTGCGAACGTTAACTAGGACAGCCAAAAATGGAACGAACGCGTATTTTCTTGCTGAAGCAGGACGAAAATTAGGTTTTGAAGTATTAGGAGTAGAAGCCGATTACCATACCCTAAAGAAGGAACAACTTCCTTGTATTGCCCATGTTATTATCAATAAAAGTTACGCCCATTTTGTAGTGATTCATGCCATTAATAAAGAAAAATCCTACCTAACCGTGGCAGATCCTAGTTTGGGTATTAGGACCATTCCTTTTAAAGAATTTGATTCGATTGCGACTGGAAAATATTTGTTCTATGAACTGAAAAAACCTTTTCCTCTTCTAAATCCTAGGAAAAGATCCATCCGAAAAGAAATTAGTAATACGCTCTTTTTCTATAAACATCAAGGATGTATCTGTTTATTTCTATCCATGTTTTATATTTTACTTCAAATTATTACCTCTTTTTCCTTTCAGATTTTTATTGAAAAAGGAATTACTAGTTTTCATTCACAAAATTTATTTATTTTCTTTTATGTTTTCTTAATAATCTCTTTTTTTAAAGAAACATTTAAATACATGCGCAGTACACTACTCCTTTATATGACCAGTCACATCGAAAAAAATCTCTTTAATAAAGTAATAACGCATCTTTTTTCACTCTCCTATCTTTATTTTAAAAATAGAACTACCGGTGAAGTGGTAGCCAGGATAAATGATTTAAAACAATTAGAAGAAGGATTATCTTATTTCCTTTTATCGTTTGTCCTAGATAGTTTTTCATTTGTGTTCTTATTCATTACCTTGTTTTTAGTTTCATGGCCTTTTGCCTTACTTCTTTTAGGATTTCTTTTCCTTCTTTTTCTTCTTTCTTTACTCGAAAACAAAATAGTAAAAGAGAAGGGGACTTTGTATTTACAAGAGGGAAGTCGAAATGCTTCTTTCTTAGTTGAATATATTGAAGGAATTACTTCTTTACAAAATGTAGGATTAACTTCTTCTTTTAGAACTTTTCTTTCCTATCATCATGAAAAAGTTATAAATCAAAAAGTAGATCTTCAAAAAGGATTTTTGCTTTTTCAGTTTATAAGGGACTTTCTAAAACAAGGCTATCTTTTAGTTCTTCTTTTAGAAGGAGGAAAAAAGGTACTGGATGGAACACTTTCTTTTAGTAAGTACTTTGCTAATTATACGTTATCGGGAACACTTCTTTCTTGTTTTACATCGATGTTACATTTTCTAGAGATGTATCAGTTAATGCATGTAGAGGAGGGAAGAATCAATGAACTTCTTTCTTATCCTATAGAAGAAGAGGGAAAGATCGAAGACAATTTTCATCAAAAATGGAAAAAAGGAATTCGTCTTCAAAATCTATCGTATTCGTATTTGCCTAAGCAACCTTTGATTAAAGATTTATCCTTATTTATTCCTATGGGGAAACGCATTTTACTTTATGGGGAAAGTGGAAAGGGTAAAAGTACATTAGCTAAATTACTTCTTCGTTATCTAGAAGTAGAACCTAAGACCATTTATATCGATGATAAAGATATTACCGATTATGCCCTTACTACTTTACGAAATAAAATAGGGTATTTATCTCAAGAAGAAATGCTTTTTACCGATAGTCTTTATCAAAATGTGGTCTTGTATGAAGACTATTCCTACGAGGATTTTTTAAAAATTGCGAAAGTTACGCATCTTGATTTTATTAAAGAAAAAAGTACATTGGGATACTATTATCTCTTAGAAGAAAATGGATTCAATTTAAGTGGAGGAGAACGACAACGAGTACTTCTTGCAAGAACTCTACTTCGAAAAAGAGAAATTTACATATTAGATGAAAGTTTTAGTGAAATCGATGTTAAGACAGAACGATCTATTTTAAAAGAAATGTTTCTTTTATATCCCGATAAAACTTTTTTAGTGATTTCGCATCGTCTATCCAATCAAGATCTTTATCAAGGAAAAATACATTTTACAAAGGAGAAAACTCTATGCGTTATGAACCCGTAATTTGGAAAAAGAAAGATACGGATAAAGGTAGTTTAATACTCACTTATTTTCTTTTTGCTCTATTTTTTCTTTTTCTCTTTCTTTTAACTAAAGTATCGTTTCATTCTAGTATCACGCTTTCGGGTGTATTTACAGATGACAACACGATTAAAATGATTTTTCCTACATCCTTAGAAGAGGTGGTATTGAAATCTCCTTGGGTAAAGATTTCTTCTACTAAGGAAAAAATAGATACCATTTATGTACGTTCAACGTTGGTACAAGAGGGAACGCTTTTAACCGAAGTGAATCTTAAAATTGAATCCAATGAATCTTATTTAAAAAATCATATTTATGAATTGGTGTTAGAAGGTAAAAAAGAATCCTTTATACGAACCTTTATAGAATATGGAAAGGAGGTGGTTAAGTGAAGGTTTTAACTGATCAAGAACTAGAAAAAATCGAAGGAGGCGGTTTTTCGGTTTGGGCAGGATGTGCCATTGCAGCGATTGTTACTTTATTAGCTGGAATCATCGATGGTTTTACACGACCATTAAAATGTAATTAGGAGGTTGTATGAAAATTTTATCAGAAAACGAATTATTAAAAACGATAGGAGGAGTCGATATTTCAGGAGCTTTACTTAATTCTTTCAGTAGTCTTTTTAAAATTATTTTAGAAGTAGGACGTAGTATTGGAAGTGGACTTCGTAGATTCTATGATGGATCGACTTGTTCTTTATGAGATTGTTTTTAGCAAAAAATAAAAAGACCATTCTTACCGTTATAGAGTGTTTTTGTTTACTTGTTTTAGCAAGTTACTTGATTCCTATTTTATTTCATATGGGTTACTATCTTGGCTCTTTCTTCCGTTATGTCTATGAGACTTTTTATAAGTTAGCTACTTTTTTATAATTTTTTTTAAAAAAAGTGGTAATTTATTTTTAAGTTTGTTATAATAAAAAGCACAAACGAAAAGAGGAAAACAATTATGGGAAAAGAAAAATTAATAGAATTCGATTATTCAACCATTACGAATGTTTTGGATTATTTTTATTTTGGAAAGAAAGAAAACACAAGTACTGTTTTTCAAGAAGTAAAACATATTGGTCTTTTGGTAGTTGCTCTAGAATTAGGAGGAGTACTTCCTGAAAATGAAACTTCTTATTTAAAAGGTGTTTCGAATGAAACATTGGATAATGTTAAAGAAGCTATCTATCATCACGATAGTGAAGTAGTTGAAGGCTTATTTTATAAGACAACCGATACTTGGAAAAGAAATGGATATGTACTATTCCCAGGTAATTATGAGCATATGAAAGATCGTGTTTTACAAGAAATGAGTTCTATACAAAAGCCTAAAACAGCTCCAGTTTATCAAAAAAATAAGTAAACTTTTTGCAAAAAAAGTAAAAAATTGTTGAAATATCAACGAATTTTTGATATAATCGATTGTAGATATGCGGAAGGGAGGGGAAATAATGAATACAGTCCCAGTTAAAAATGGTAATTTGGATATGGCTTTAAGAAAGTTTAAACAAAAACAAGCAAGAGACGGGGTCCCTTCTGAATGCAAGAAAAGAGAAGCTTATGATAAACCTGGAGTTCGTAGAAGACTCGCTAAAAAAGAGGGTATTAAAAATACTCGTAAGCGTAACAAAGCATCCTCAAGAAGCATGTATAGTGCTAGAGGTGGACACGCTGGAAAAGATTATAACGACTAAGAAATTAGTCTTTTTTTTTATCTTTTTTTTGGATATAATAAAGGTGGGAGATGAAACTATGAGTTTATTAGAAAAATTAGAAAACGATTTAAAAGCAGCGATGCGTAATAAAGATAAGGATACGCTTGCTACTTTACGTTTAGTAAAAGGTGCTCTTCAATTAGAACAAATCAATAATAAAAAAGAATTAACCGATGAAGTCGTAGTCGATGTCATTATGAAACAGATTAAAACTAGAAATGAATCGATTAAAGAATTTGAAAAAGGAAATCGTGCTGATCTAGTAGAACAAACAAAGAAAGAGATTGCTTTGCTAGAACCTTATTTACCTACTCAGTTATCGGATGATGAGTTAACTTCTATTATTGATAAAGTATTTGAAGAAGTAAATCCAACAGGTCCACAAGATATGGGAAAAGTTATGCATGAAGTAACTCCTAAGGTAAAAGGTAAAGCCGATATGGGTAAAGTTTCTTCGATGATTAAAGAAAGATTAAGTTGCATTAGTCAAGAAAAAGTAGACAAAAAATATAAAATATGAGGGGGTTAAGGAAATTAATCCTCTTTGTTGTAATA
>CANRHM010000073.1 GCA_947630415.1 uncultured Bacilli bacterium
TTTCGTTTGAGTCTACTTCATGGTAACTACCATCAAATAACGTAGCTTTAACATCGATCATAGGATATCCTGCTAAGATACCGGTTTGCATTGCTTCTTGCAATCCTTTATCAACAACAGGGATGTATTCACGAGGAACAGCACCACCTACAACTTGATCGACGAATTCATAACCTTTATCAGGATTTGGCTCAAACTTAACCCAAACGTGTCCGTATTGTCCACGACCACCTGATTGTTTAATGTATTTACCTTCACAATCAGCAGCTTGACGAATCGTTTCACGATAAGCAACTTGTGGTTTACCAATATTGGCCTCAACTGAGAACTCACGTCTCATACGGTCAACCAATACATCCAAGTGAAGTTCTCCCATACCAGCAATAACGGTTTGACCTGTTTCATGGTCCGTATGTACTTTAAAGGTTGGGTCTTCTTCAGCAAGTTTTTGTAGGGCAATAGCCATCTTATCTTGATCGGCTTTAGATTTTGGTTCAACGGCTACTTCCATAACAGGATCTGGGAATTCCATCGATTCCAAAATAACCGGTTTCTTTTCATCACACAACGTATCTCCAGTAGTCGTATTCTTAAGTCCCACAGCAGCAGCAATATCTCCTGTATAAACATCGGATATTTCGGTACGGTTATTGGCATGCATCAATAAGATACGTCCAATACGTTCTTTCGCATCCTTTGTTGAGTTAAGAACATAACTACCACTTGATAAGTGACCTGAATATACACGGAAGAATGTAAGACGTCCAACGAATGGATCGGTCATTACCTTGAATGCTAAAGCACTAAATGGTTCATCATCTGATGGATGACGAACGGCTTCATTTCCATCCAAATCCGTTCCTTTAATCGATGGGATATCAAGTGGGCTTGGTAAGTAATCGATAACCGCATCCAAAAGTGGTTTAATACCCATGTTTCCTAAGGCTGTACCACACATAACTGGGAAGAATTTAACTTGTAAAGTTCCCGTACGAATCGCACGTTTAATCATTTCTTCGGTTACTTCTCCACCATCAAGATAGGTCATCATCATTTCATCGTCGAACTCAGCAACGGCTTCAATTAAGTCGTTTCTCTTTTGTTCAGCGATTTCTTTTAAATCTTCTGGAATAGGAATTTCTTTTTCATTTTCATCTTGCTGTCCATCGTATTCATACGCTTTCATGGTAACTAAGTTAATAACACCATGGAATTCATTTTCTTGTCCGATAGGCCACTCGATGGGTTGATAGTTAACTCCTAAACGAGATCCAATTGTTTTTAAAGTATATTCGAAGTTGGCACCCATTTTATCCATTTTATTTGCGAAGATAATACGAGGAACCATGAACTCCGTTGCTTGACGCCATACGGTTTCAGTTTGTGGTTCTACTCCTGCTTGCGCATCAAGTAGAGCAACAGCACCATCTAGTACACGCAAACTACGACTTACTTCAACGGTAAAGTCTACGTGACCAGGCGTATCGATAATATTGAAGCGGTATCCTTTCCAGTGCGCTGTAGTAGCGGCTGAAGTAATGGTAATACCACGTTCTTGTTCTTGTTCCATCCAGTCCATTTGAGAAGCACCATCATGGGTTTCTCCAATTTTGTGGATTTTTCCAGTATGGTATAGGACACGCTCGGTAGTAGTTGTTTTTCCTGCATCGATGTGTGCCATGATACCAATGTTTCTAGTATGTAATAAATCTGTATCGCGAGCCATAATTTCTCCTTCCTACCAACGATAATGTGCGAAAGCTTTATTTGCTTCTGCCATTCTGTGGGTATCTTCACGTTTTTTAACTGCTGCACCTGTACCATTCGATGCATCAATAATTTCATTGGCTAAATTTTCAGCCATTCCTTTTCCGCCTCTTAGTCTAGCATAGTTGACTAACCAACGTAGTCCTAATGCTTGAGAACGTTCAGCACTTACTTCAATAGGTACTTGGTAGTTTGATCCACCGACACGGCGTGATTTAACTTCAAGTGCTGGTTTAATATTTTCTAATGCTTTGTTAAATACTTCCATCGGATCTTGTCCGGTCTTTTCTTTAACCATATCGAAAGCATCATATAAAATTGTCTGTGCTTTTCCACGTTTACCACCGACCATCATACGGTTAATTAACTTAGTAACAACCTTTGATTGATATATAGGATCGGCTAAAACGTCTCTTTTCTCTGCACGTCTTTTACGCATGATTATATCCTCCCTTCAGTATTTTTATACTTCTTTTTCATTTTTATGCTTTTGGTTTCTTAGCACCGTATTTACTACGACCTTGTTTACGATCTTTAACTCCAGCCGTATCAAGGGTACCACGAATGATGTGATAACGAACTCCGATTAAGTCCTTAACACGTCCTCCACGAATTAATACCACACTATGCTCTTGTAAGTTATGTCCAATACCTGGAATATAGCAGGTAACTTCCATACCATTACTTAAACGAACACGGGCGTATTTACGTAGAGCTGAGTTCGGTTTCTTTGGGGTCATCGTTCCAACACGAGTACATACACCACGCTTTTGTGGAGAATCAACTTTGGTTGTTTCTCTTGCAAGTGTATTAAGTCTAACTCCTAATACAGGAGATTTACTTTTACGTACTTTATCGTGTCTACCTTTTCTTACTAATTGGTTTAGTGTAGGCATATTTTATAGTCTCCTTTCTTGACACATCTCCAGGTGTATCATTTCTCTTCATAAATTTAAGTCTCACACAAGGCAAGACCTAAATTCACATAGCGAATTTAATATAACATTATAGTTTACGCTTGTCAATTATTTTATTACACTTTTTTTAGATTTTAAGACTTTTTGAAAGGCATCGGTCGTATAATCGACGGTAAAACCAGTTCTTGCTTGAAAGTAGAGATTACTTCTTTGTTCCGTTAGTCTACTTTCATCACTTAATACTCTCATAAATCCTATAGCTTCTTGAATAGGTTCTTGTTTTAAGACTTTCTCATCGAGTTTTTCTAAAATCGTACTTCTTAACAATCCTAATTTGGAAGAGGATATGCGATATTGTTCTTCAAAAGAAAGATTAGCACCATAAGCATAAGGTTCTCCTAAACTCCATAGATAACATAATGAAGAATTATAGGTAACATCTTTCTTACGAAGATCTTGTACATCTAATAAATGTTGTAAGTAAGCTTGTACCATTTTTAAATTTTCTTTTTCACGAGGCGAAACGGATTTCTCCATCTGAGCATTTATATTTTTTATTTCATATTTTAAGATTTGATTATAAAAATGATTGCTGTTTTCTCCCTGTTCAATACGTGGACATAGATGAAGTTCACTAAATGTTCTAGGATCGTTTTTCAAAGTAACTTCCATTAACAATTGCATATTAGGAGCAGGTGCAAATAAGTAATGTTCAAGTGCAAAACCTCTTTCTTGAAAAACTTTCCCTTCACTTTTTAGCCACTTTTCAACAGGAATGTCTACATTTTGAAGACGATTTCTTAATTCCTCCTTTGCGCAGTCTCTAATAAAAGAGTTTTGAGATGGGTCTAAGGCAAGATAAGATAAGTAAGATAACGGAACTTTTTTTAATTTTGATATTTCCATATATACCTCCATCTCTATTATAAAAAAGAAAAAGACTTTTTGCAAAGCCTTTCTATATTATAAAAGAATACTCGTTTCTTTTGGTGCTAAATAGTCTCTTTCACCAATTCCGTAATCTTGTGCTTGAATCGCAATTAGAATAATCGCTAATACAAATACGATTAAGAATACAATCATAACGCCTAAACCCCATCCATGGTTATTTAATTTCATTGTTTCATCCCCTTCATGAGAACTATCCATAGTATAATATAAAATCCATCATTTAGCAAGTATTTGAACGAAATTGTCTTATATTAAGGAAAAGAGTAAAAAAACTTTTTTCGCAAAATTTCAATTTTTAGTAGACAAAACAAAAGAAGTGTGCTATAATATACGACCGTAAAGAAAAAAGGAGGAAAAATATTATGAAATATGATATTGGAACAGAATTAGTTTTAAAAGGGCTAGATAAGAATCACGTTGATACAGCTCGTACTTTACTTAATAATTTAGGTTTTATCCCTGGTAAAGCATCATATGAAAATGGAATTGTTTCAAAAGTAAAAATGAGCACTCCAGTAACAAGAAATGTAAAAATGGGACAAGATGGAAAAGGTAATTGGGGGGCCACAATCGTATCAAAAGACGAAAGTGATAAAAGCGTATGCTATATTAAATATAGCGATTATTCTAGACCAGAAGCAAAAGGAGCAACTTGTGCAGATATAGATGGTAAATTAACTACCGAAAATGGTGTATATTTCTTTACATGTCATACACTTAAAGCTGCTACAGGTCAACAAACTACTTTTAACCCAGATAAAGAAACTTGGGAAACAACCATCGATAGCTATTACACTAGTGTAATGTTCTTCGATAAAGAAGTAGTTGACTTCTTAAATGCTGAAAATTGCACCATATTAGGTGATGAATGCTATTCAGATTACGTTACTGTTAAGAACAAATTAGCTGAGTTAGGTATTCTTCCTGATGGAACTGCCGTTATTGGTCATGCTCATAAAGACGTAATTCAAATTGCTAATGAAATAGCGCTTAATGGATCTACCATGATTCCTAGTGCAATTGAACAAGCTCAAGCAATCGAAAGTGTTCAAGCACAACTTAAATTAGAAAACAAATAATAACTAGTTCAAACAAACATAAAGGAAATGGCGTTTAACCATTTCCTTTTTTTGTTCTAAAATATTGCTATTCTCCTATAGGAGCTAATACAAAATGGGACGAAATATTGTAGTTATCGGCACTTCCCCAATGCATTTCAAATGCAAATAGACCTGAAGCGTTAGATACAGAATTTGCAGTATTCACAGGCAAACCACGTAAAAGCCACGACGAGTAGTTGTTCAAAAATCTAGGAAAATCTTCATACCATCCTAATGTTTCTGATAAAGCATGTCCATAACATATTCCTCCATCACATGCTGTTGCAGATAGTCTACCATCGGTAGAACTAGGATCAGGACTAATATATAAATCATAATACTTTGTTTCTGGTATTTTATTTTCTCCATCTTTCGTGAATCCAGATGCAGTTATGATAGGATTTCTATTTGCATCGCCTGTTACACCCATTACAAATTCAATTGCTCCACCGTTCATATCATAGATTCCAGTGATATTTCCAGTTGTTGAAGCCTTTTGACCTATTAATGTTTCATAAGTATTTCTAGAACATGTGGCGGTAGTTGCATTGCCATTTACTGTATCTCCTGCAATTCCCGTAATCCAGTTCCAGCAATTGTTTCTGTATACTTCTGTATCGCCCTCTTCAGATGTATAATATTTTCCATACTTACTTTGTGATAGATAAGCTACGGCTCCCCATTCAACATTCTTGCTCATATGCGTATCATAACTTTTTAAATCATTAGCAAATCCATAGACATTATATTTTTCTGTTTGCATCTTTCTTGATGCATAAAAAGCACTAGATGGATTTATACCTCTCCATGAGGTTACTCCAGGTTTTATTTGTGGGGTATAAGTACTTTTATGACAATCTTTTTGTACAGTACAAGATTCTTTAATACTTGTCTCAAACTTTCCATACCAAAATCCTGTTAATTCGTCAGTTCCAAACGTAAATGCTGGATGTACTATATAATTTTTTTCGTCACTCGCTACAGTGCTTGTTCCACTTATAAAATTGATATCTATTGCTTTTGGATTTGGATAGCAATCGTATTCTATGTCATAATACGTACAAGTTCCTTTTGGTCCACCTGCATTTTGGATACTTACATAGTTATATTCATATCTTGGGATCCATACCCACATCGTATTGATATCGTCCATTAATATAGGAGTTCCCACTCCTGCTTGTTGATAATATGCTCTATTATGTCCATTTTCAGATTCAGTATTTTCAACTACCGTAACCGCGTTCGCCCATTTCTGATTATAGTAATCGTACCATTTTTGAGTAGTATCTGCTTTTATCCATACACTTTCTTTTTCATCATAAACGACCGGTATTAGTCCTTCTACTAATTTTGGCGCATTGACTTCTGTTCTTCCATAATATTTAGTAATTTTAGTTTCTCCATCTGCAACTTTTAAATCTTTATTACTCAATCCACATCTTCCATTTAAAGTAACCACCTCAGGTTCTGTTCCATTATTCTTTAATTTTAATATATATGTTTCAGTTTTACTTTTTTCTAAACTTTGTAATTCTATTTTACTTTCATTATCAATTAACGATAATACTTCTACATTATTTCCACTATAAGTGATTTCTGAGTGGACATCTATTAAACTTTGATTGGTTAAAGTTACGGTTACCTCTTTTTCTTCTCCACCTTGAAGTGTTATTTGATTATTGTTTTCTCCTTCAATGTTTATAGGGCATGATACATCTCCTGCAATAATATTAAGAGCACCTTTCTTTTCTACTTTGGTTGTGAATAGTGCATAACTAAAACCAATGATCCCTACGACCATTAATAACATTACTAATCCAAATAGAACCTTACTTCTATCTTTCATGAAATCACTTCCCTATTATTTATCTATTTCTATTATAAAACTACCCCCCCCATGTCAACTTTTTGTTAATTTTTTTAATCTAATTACAAAAAAAGAAAAAGAGGTTATTCCTCTTCCTTA
>CANRHM010000074.1 GCA_947630415.1 uncultured Bacilli bacterium
GCTAATGGCGGTTGGCTAGACCTTACCATATCGGTTTTCCACCCGATTATATAAAAAACACCGAACTGGCGCACTCCCAACCAAATTATAGCACAGAAAAGCAGGATAAAAAATATCAAGCGGCTCTTTGCCAAAAGAATGTTTGCTAAGTTTTCATTTATAGACAAGAAGTAAAAAAAGCACACAATTAAAAAGACGACTAATTATCGTCTCTATTGATCAGAATTAATACGAGTCTCAATATTTCTAAAAGCGTTGTGGCAACGGATGCTACATAAGTAAGAGCTGCTGCTTTTAGCATTTTACTTACACCTTCTTGTTCCTCTGTTGCGGCAAGATTTAGATGGTCTAATTGTTGTTTGGCTCTACTACTGGCATTGAATTCCACCGGTAAAGTTACTAACTGAAAGAATAAAATGACGAGTTCTAAGCCTACACCAATCCACGCAACGGTATAATAACTAAAAAGGAAACCAATGAGAATGGCAACATAACCAAACTTTGAAGATAGATTTACAAAAGGAACTAGAGTACTACGTAACCTTAAAAAGAAATATCCATTCTTGTCTTGTATCGCATGTCCACATTCGTGAGCAGCAACCCCCATACTAGCAATACTGGTGCCATGGTAGACTTCGGTTGAAAGACGTACCACCTTACGACTGGGATCATAATGATCTGATAGAACACCCTTCGTCTCTGTCACATACACATCTTTTAATCCATTTGCATCCAGGATTGTTCTTGCTACTTCAAAACCTTGCATCTTTTTCTTCGTTTCTACTTTTCGATATTTACTATAGGCGTGATTAATGAAAAACTGAGCGGCAAGCGTAATAACAACACCTACAAGAATAAGACTATATCCAATCATATCATAACCATAATAGTAATACATAAAGCCTCCTATTTTTTAACAAACGTTGTTCCTTCTCTTGAATCGATTAATAAGTATCCAAGAGCTTCTACTTCAGAACGAATAGCATCGGCTCTTGCAAAATCTTTATTCTTCTTTGCTTCGATTCGTTCTTCAATTTTTTCTTGAATAACCTTTTCTATATCTTCGTCTACTTCTTGATTATCAAGTAGTCCAAGGGATAAAACTTGATCAAATTTCTCTACTAAATAAAGTTTGGTGAAGTCCGTTAGTTCATTATCTTTTAATACATCGTACAACACGGTCAACATACTAGCGGTATTAAGATCGTTTTCAATGGCTTCCCTAAATTGCTGTTCATAAAAATCAATTTTCTCTTCATGCAAATCTGGTGTTCTTGATAGAGCATTTACTCTTTGTTTTAACTTTTTGTAAGCCTGTTCTGCTCCATCCAATCCTTCATAACTAAAGACCAGTTGATTCCTATAATGGCTATTCAAACAGAAATAACGGTAAGCAAGAGGATCATATCCTTTTTCTTCTAATAAAGACAAGGTTAAGAATTCACCTTTCGATTTACTCATCTTTCCTTCTTTATCATTTAAGTGTTCTCCATGGCACCAATACTTACACCAAGGATGTCCTAAGTAAGCTTCACTTTGGGCAATCTCATTCGTATGATGTGGAAAAATATTATCGACTCCGCCGCAATGGATGTCCAAATACTCTCCTAAATATTTAATGGATATTCCCGAACACTCAATATGCCATCCAGGATAACCTACTCCCCAAGGAGAATCCCATTTCATATCTTGATTTTCAAATTTTGATAACGTAAACCATAAACCAAAGTCGAAAGGATTTCTTTTAGCACTATCCATTTCAACGGTATCACGGACTCCAACCATCAATTCTTCCTGCTTTTTACCTGATAATTGGTAGTAATCGTTCGTTTTTGTGATATCAAAGTACACATTTCCGTTCGAAATATAAGCATATCCTTCGTCCAACATTTTTTGAATCATCTTGATATACATGTCGATTTGGTCACTGGCTTTTTCGACGACAGCCGGTTTTTTAATGTTTAGTTTACGACAATCATCAAAGAAAGCCTTGGTATAGAAGTCGGCGATTTCATACACCGTCTTGTGTTCCCTTTTTGCTCCCTTTACCATCTTGTCTTCCCCTTCGTCGGCATCACTTGTCATATGTCCAACGTCGGTAATATTCATTACTCTTTTTACATCGTATCCTAAATAACGGAGTCCTTTTTCTAAAATATCCTCAAAGATATAAGTACGTAAATTCCCTATATGAGCATAGTGATAAACTGTAGGCCCACAGGTATACATCCGTACCACACCTTCTTCATGTGGAACAAATTCTTCTATTGTACGATGAAGACTATTATAAAGTTTCATAACATCACCCTTCTTATAAAGAGTCTATTTGACTCAAGTTACCTTTAGTATATCATTTTTTGACTTTAGAAAAAAGACCTAACCACTTATTATCCTGTTAGGCTTTTTATTGAGATATTCTCGTTTCCTTCTAAGATTTGATCTAAAACCAATGTATCCATTTTCTTATGAATAAGGGTCTTTATTTTACGAGCACCAAACTCTTCATACTGACTTAATTCCAAAATTTCTTTTTCCACCTGTTTATTTATTTTTAAAGTGATACCTCGTTTAGCAAATAGATCAACGGCTTTCTTTAATTCTTTTTTAATAATAGCTTTAATCACTTCTTCACTCATCGGTTCAAAAAGCAAAGTATATTCAATTCTATTTAAGAATTCAATCGATAAGACTTCTTTTAATTTACTTAAGACACTGGCCTTTGCATCTTCGTGAAATCCGATATTTTCTTTATTGTACCCAATATTAGAAGTCATAAAAATGGTTACATGATCGAATCTCACAATAGTACCATCCGAAGTTTTCATTTTTCCTTCATCAAGAGCCTGTAAAAATAATTGCAAAACCGAAGGATGGGCTTTTTCGATTTCATCTAGTAATAAAATAGAATAAGGATAGGTTCTAATTTGTTCTAACACGGTATTGGATTCTTGATAACCAACATAACCTGGAGGAGATCCAATAATTTTACTAATACTATGACTTTCTTTGTATTCACTCATATCAAGTCTTATAAAATGTTCTTCTCCAACCATAAAAGAGGCATATTCTTTTACTAACTCTGTTTTTCCTACACCCGTTTTCCCAACCAGTAAGAAAGAACTTGGACGATGTTCTTCTTTTAAGCCTAATTGAATGCGTTTGGTCTCTAAACAAAGTTCATGAATAGCCTTATCTTGACCCAAGACTTCTTTCTTTAATTCTTCCTCTAAACGAGCAAAATATTTATTTGGAAAAACCGTTAAATCATAAACCGGTATCTTAGTCTTTTCTTCTAAAAGAGACAAAATGAATTCTTTCGTTACTTTCTTAGGTTCTTTCGAAGAGGAAAGTTTTAATTCTAAACGATTTTTCTTATCTTCCAATCTTTTCTCTTTTTCTTTCCAAAGACTTGCATTCTTAAAATCTTGCTCCATAATGGCTTGATTCTTTTCTTTTTGAACTTTCCTTATCTTTTCTTTTAAATCATCTATCTTTTCTAACAAGGTATCACTTTTTAAGGCAACTTTCGCACAGACTTCATCTAGTAAATCAATCGCTTTATCAGGTTGCCTCCGATCAAAGAAATAACGATTCGATAAATCCACAATTAACTTAATTAAGGAAGATGATATTTGTACATGATGATATCCTTCGTATAAAGGTTTTAATTTTTCTAAGATAGCAAGCGTCTTTTCTTGATTTGGTTCTTCTACGATTACCGTTTGAAATCGTCTTGCAAAAGCTTTATCTTTTTCAATAAACTTTTTATATTCTTCCGTGGTGGTGGCTCCAATAAGGCGAATCTTTCCACGCGCTAAAATGGGTTTTAAAATATTGGATGCATCAATCGCTCCTTCGGCACCTCCTGCTCCAATTAATGTATGAATCTCATCCACAAATAAAATGATATCGGTATTTTCTTCCACTTCTTTTAATATTTTATTGACTCTTTCTTCAAATTCTCCTCGGTATTTAGTACCTGCAACAAGACCTGCAATGGATAAAGATAGAATTCTTTTTCCTCTTAATTTAGGTGGCACCATATCGGAAACAATAAGACGGGCAAGTTCTTCCACAATCGCTGTTTTACCGACTCCTGCTTCACCAATTAATAAAGGATTGTTCTTGGTTCTTCTAGATAAGATTTCCATTACTCTAGATAGTTCATTATCTCTTGCAATTACCGGATCTATTTCTTGTTTAAGAGCACGGTCATTAAAGTCTACCGCAAACTCTTCCACTAATAACTTTTTATGATTTTTCCCTGTCTTTTTTACTAAATGATTAGAGAACGATTGGTATAGTTCATCCAGGTCTATTCCAAGTCCTAAAAGAATACGAATAGCCACTCCTTCGCCTTCTTCTAATAAAGACAAAAATAAATGTTCCACCGTTACTTCTCCATCGTTATTTTCTTTTGCTTCTAGAATCGCTCCTTCTAATATTCTTTTTAAAAGAGGTGTATATAAAAACCAACTGTTTTCTTCCGTACCTATACCTATCACTTCCACAATTTCTTCTCTTAATTTTTTATAGGTAAGGTCATAAGACAATAATTTTTTGGCAATTTCATTATTCTTATTTTTGAGTATGGCTAAAAGAAGGTGTTCACTTCCTACATAAGGATGTTTTAAAGAGGACATCTCACTCTTTGCTAGAACTAATACTTTTTGTGCTTCTTCGTTAAACTTCGAAAACATATTTATTCCCCTTTCTATTATCTAGTCTATGTTTATTATGTGAAAAAACTGATTCTTTCAAACAACAAAATAATTTTTTCAAAAGAAAAAGAGTAATGCCTTACATCATTACTCATGAATAGATTTAATGATTAGGAAACAAGTACTAGGCGGAATGAGAAGTGACTGTATGCACTACCATTGCTGTAGTCGAAGTGGAACACCCCACTATACGCACTACCGAGGTTTCCGCCACGCATGAACCATGGAAGCGAAAAGGTTACAAAAGTTTGGTAATCTCCATACCATCCTGCTGTCTCTGATAAAGCATGTCCATAACATTCCTCTTTTGTTGTACATGAAGTGGCTAAATTAGTTGTATATACATCATAATACTTGGCATCTGGTATTAGGTTAGTATTACCACTAGCAACAAATCCTGAACTTCCTATTTTTGGCTTACCATTCCCGTCATTCAAAGCTCCCATTACATATTCATATGTTCCACCGGACATATCATATACTCCTGTAATATTTCCAGTCGTGGATGCTTTTTGTCCTGCTTCAGTATCATAAGTATTTTTACAAGCAGAATCTTGTCCTGCACTCGCTGTTGTTCCTGCTATTCCGGTTGTATAACTTGAACAGTTATTAACGTATACTTCTTCCCCATCGTTTCCATATTTTCCATACTTACTTTGTGATAAGTAGGTTACTGCTCCCCACTCACTATTTTTACTCATATGCGTATCTATTTCTTCACCACTAAATCCATATTCATTTGAATAGGCGTTTATCATTTTTTGGGATACTGCGAATGCTGTTGATACTCGGATTCCTCTCCATGAGGTTACACTTGGTTTTATTTGTGGAATATTTGTTTCTACATCACAACCGTTACCAACCGAACTAGTTGCTGCAACACATGATTCCTTACTACTTGTTTCAAACTTTCCATACCATATCCCCGTTAATTCTTTATTTCCAAAAGTAAATGCTGGATGCATTTTGTAATTATCTGAGTCACTTACTTTACTACTTGTTCCACTTATAAAGTTTATTCCTATTGCTCCAGGATTTGCGGCATTTCCTCCTGCATAACTAGTTCCCAAATTTGTATATTTGTATTCATATCTTGGTATCCATACCCACATCGTATTAATATCATTCATAGATATGGATGTTCCAGGATCTGCATCTTGATAATAACTTCTTGTCTTATCTCCACTTTCTTTTACTGTTACCGCATTCGCCCATTCTTGATTGTTGTAATCGTACCATTTTTTATTGAGATCTGCTTTTTTCCAATTTCCATCTTCATAATATACTGGTATTAATCCCTCTACTAAATTTGGTCTATTCGCACCACTTTGGTCTCTATATGTATAAACATAGGTACTTTCTATTTTGCTTTCTCTTTCATTCAAAGCTAATTCTTTATTACTTAGTCCACATCTTCCATAAATAGTTACAGTTTCTTCTGTTTCTCCATTGTTTGTTAATTTTAAAGTATAGGTCCTTGTTTCTCTACTAGATAAACTTTGTAATTCTATTTCATCTTCGTTATTATCTGCTGCTAGTACTTCTATATTGTTTCCACTATAAGTAATTCTTGAATGAATAGAAGTCTCACTTAAATTAGTCAATGTTACTTCGATTTCTCTTTCTTCTCCTACTTGTAAAGTTATTTGATTTTGTTCATTAAAATCACTGCTTTGAATAGGGCAAGATACATTTCCTGCCACTATATTTAGTGCACCTTTCTTTTCTACTTTGGTTGTGAAAATAGCATAACTAAAACCGATGATCCCTACAACCATCAATAACATTACGAAACCAAAAAGGATTTTACTTCTATCTTTCATGGAACCACTTCCCTATTATTTATCTATTTTTATTATAAAACTACCCCCCCCATGTCAACTTTTTGTTAATTTTTTTGCAAAAGATTATGTCTA
>CANRHM010000075.1 GCA_947630415.1 uncultured Bacilli bacterium
GTTTCCCATATGTTTTGATTGCTTTCTTAAACACACTTTGCATATTTATCGCATTATCTTTAAAAAATATATCATATCCCATAATCATTCTTGACTTATCATCTATAAACATGATGATATACGTCTTATATTTTTTCTTTTCAATCGTTATATAGGGTCCTTGGGTCGTATCTGCTTGCCAACAATCATTTACATGCTCCATTTCAAACATTCTTCTCATATTCTCTCCTTTATAATTTGCTTTTAAATGATTATTTCTTACGTATCTTAATACTGTATTAAGTGACACTTTTGTTTTATTGATATAATCTTCTTCTATTAATTTTTGATAGATCGCTGTCCCCGTTATTTTAGGAAACATCACTCTTAATTCCTGTATTCGATTCATCGCTTCATTGTTCATTTTCCGTGATATCGCTTTATCTTTTCTTTCTTTCTCACTTAATGCCTTTAATCCTTCCTTTTTATACGATAGATACCACTTCTTTATACAACTTCTTGAAAATTGATACTCTTTCCCCTTAAATTGATACTTTTGTTGACATGCAAAAGCTATATACTCATTCTTTGATTTAAATCCATGCGTATTATTTATTAATGGGGCAATAATACTAAAACGAAATAGCCCTTTATCGTTATAATATTTGTCCATTTTTCTCTTTCCCTCCTTTCTGTTTTTTATCTTATGGTATCTTTTTTAGAAGAAAAAGTAGTTCCTTTTGTTGGTACCCCTCTTAAGATGAATTTAATCCTAAACGTCCTATTTTTATTTGCATAAAACATTCTCTATTTTGCTTAATATATTCTTCCTTATAGGTATCTTCTTTTATATAACTTCTCAGTATATCCTCCTTTTTATGCTCCCCAATAAGGGTTGATAACTTTGCTAAATATTTCTTTTTAAATTGATGCTTCCATTTCTTTATAATCGATAATTCTAACTGATATGTAATTGCTAATCTTTCTACTGTTTTTTGACACGATTCATACAGAATCTTAGATATCACTTCATCCGCAAACTGTTTATATGGAATCACTCCAAATGGAAGTATGGCATGTGTCATCTTACATTCCTTACATCTTACTCTTTGTATGGTTATTAGATGGGATGTTAACTGATTATTTTCATTAAAACATATTACATTTCGTTTATAGGTTCCCCACCTAATAAATTCATGTGCCTGACACTTTGGGCACTCTAAAAAACCAAAATTAAGCATATTTTGGTACATTGCTATAGTTTCTTCTAATTTTCTATTGCTTTTTTTTAAATTTAATATTATTATACTCATTGCCTCGTAAAAGGGGCAATTTAATATTATTAGGGAAAGAAGAAGAGCTACTTCTTCTTTCTTTTTGCCCCAATTTCTTTCGTTTTTTGCTCTTTATTTTACCATATCTTTTTTTAAAGGACAAATTATTGTGATTATTTTTCCTTACTTTTTGGATACTTTATTCTGGTAATCTATACTTTTCTGTAGTGTTTTTTTGAACTTGACAGTTTTGGACAAAAAGAAAAACCTTTATACAAGGCTATATTTAACTGATAATCTTTACACGATCTGTAATCAAATATACATTTTCTATATCAGAACCTAAAAGTTCTTTTAAAGAATCAAATTCTTCTTGTGTGTTGACAGGATATATAAAAATTTCTTTATTATTTTGCAATGATGTTTGAATAAAATCTTTATTTATAAGATAAAGTGGAATGACATAGAAAGATAAATCCATTTTATAATTATAATCTTCTTTAAACTTAAAAATTCTACCTAGTGGATAGGAGATCTTTTTTTCTTTTAGAAGAAGCAACATAGAAAGTTCACAACTGGCAATGAGAATGTTTAGACTTGGAAACTTTGCTAATACTTTTAATAGTTCATCAACTAAGATTTCGTTTTTAGAAGCATGGTCACAAAGATGTAATAAGATTTTATGTTCCATTTCAAGATCAATTTCACTTAAAGCTTCTTCAAGGGTTATAATGCTTTGTTTATGAATCTTCGTTCCCGTATTATAATGTTTTAATTCATCTAAGGTCATCTCACTAATGTTTCCTTTACCATTAGATAAAGATTCAATGGAGTCTCTTTCAAAAACAACCAATTGGTTATCCATAGTAAGTCTTACATCTAATGTAATACCATCGATATAAGAAAGGGCTTGGGATAAAATTACAGCGTCTAAAGTGTTGGATGGAACATTTTTGGTAGTAACTCCCCTTCTTGCAATAATATGCATAAATTCACCTCTAGTAAAGTGTATGAAAAAAGAGATGCTAAAGTACTACTTTAAGTATCTCTTCTTGAATTTCTTCTCTTGATTTAAGTCTTGTTCCATCCATACATTCGATGGTATCCCAATGATAAAGCTCGGATAATTCGATATACGTTTGTTCCGCATTTTTTAAATGTTCTGGACTTTTCTCTGCTTCATCTAATTCGCTTCGTTCTTTACTTAACTCCAAACTTTTTAAGTAAGGCATATGTAAAAATATCGTTTGATCGGGTTTTGGTAAAGCAAGGAGCCAATACTCTAATTTATCAATCCATTGAAAGAAATAGAATCTGTCTTCTTTATTTAATATCTTACTTCCTTGATGAGCCATATTAGAAGACGTATAACGATCAAGTAAAACATAGTATCCTTGATCTAGATAATCTTTTATTTTTTGAATATTGTATTTCCGGTCTGCTGCTAGGTAAAGTGAAAAAACATACGGATCAATATGTACTGTTCCTTCACTAAACCAACTAGGTCCCATTCGCTCATTTCCCAAGACAGGGCCCTCCACTATTTTACCGGTTGGAGTATCGTACATAGGAAAAGAAAACGCAATCGTCTTTATTCCTCTTTTCTTTAAACTATCTTCTAAAAGTGCCACTTGTGTCTGTTTTCCAGAACAATCAGTTCCTTCAATGACAATCAGTTTTCCATTCATAATACATCCTCCTCTTAGTTTTATTTTATAATAAAACAAATGTTTTTGTCAAAGGATTTATCCGATTATTTGATTCTCGCTGTCAAATTCTAATAAAAGACATTTTCTACTCGCTAAATAATCGCACATATGGACAAAGTTTTCATACTTGGTCTTTGGAACAGGTAAAACTTCGTTTCCGTCATAGTCTTTATTCCAAGGTCCCATGTGAGAAGAAATAGTTTTACATAGAAAATCGATTTCTTCATCGGTAAAGTGAAGATTTTTTTTATTTCCTTTAATGAAGTTTGCCATTTGTAAAGGGTGATCAAACAAGGTATATTTACTCTTATCTTTTCCTAGTTTTAATCCATCATGAACGGTTAAGGCAATCAGCATCAAATCTTTTTCATTACTGGTATATTTATCACCAATACAAGGATCATTCAATAGTTCATAGGCAATACGAACAGCGGCCTTCGTATGACGTAATAAGCCTCCTTCTCCTTGGGTATACTTTGGATGGTATTTTCCGGTAGAAGACGCTGGTATTTCAAAGAAATAATCCGGAAGATTTCGAATTAGATAGTGGTAATCTTCTAAATAGGCTTTATTTTTAATATAAGTACTTTCTATTTTGAAATAATCTTCTTTTTTCATGGTTTACTCCTTATACAAAGCGAACTAAAATCGCATTGGATACATATATTTTATCTTTAGGAATTCGTAAATATCCTTTTTCTATTTCTAAACTTTTGGAATCCAGTAAATCTTTGATATCGTATACCTCTTCTACTCTTTTTTCATATTTCTTTTGGAAATCGTCAAGTGCTATTCCTTCTAACTTACGAAGTCCTAAAATCATTTCATTACTCATTTTTATTTCTTTCGATAACTTTTCTTCTTGGTAACGATAGTTACCTTTTAAATAATGATTAAGACTTCTGGTATTAGTATAGCGAACATCTCCAATATAACCGGATGCTCCTAGTCCAAATCCATAATAGACATCATTATTCCAGTAGACTAAATTATGTTTGGATTCAAATCCTTTTTTAGCATAATTACTTACTTCATAATGAATGTATCCTGATTGCTCTAACTTCTTTTCTATGAATTGATACATCTTTAAATCGAGTTCCTCTGAAATGGGTTCGATCTGTTCTATTTGTATTTTGGTATGCTCTTCGATGATTAAAGAATATAAAGAGATATGAGAAACATCTAGCGAAAGCGCAAAATCGATATCTTTTTCTAATTCCTGTAAAGTTTCATTTAGAAGTGCATACATTAAATCGATACTAATATTGGAAAAACCAACTTGTTTGGCTAAAACAATTTTTTTAAAAACTTCTTCCTTAGTATGGTGTCGATTTAAAAAGGTTAAGTTTTTTTCTAGAAAGGATTCAACACCGATACTAAGACGATTTACACGGTGGTGGTATAAAAAAGTAAGTAGTGATAAAGATAAATCTTCAATATTACATTCAAATGTAAATTCATAGTTTATATCTAATGGAAAAGTATCAATGATTTTAAACAGTTTTGTTAAACAGGCTTTAGATAAATGACTAGGAGTACCTCCTCCGATATAGAGGGTTTTTAATGTTTCCTTTTGATAAAATCTATCTATTTCTTTTTTTAGAGCATCTAAATAAGATAAGACTAGATCTTCTTCATAATACATCTTACAAAAATCGCAGTAAGAGCAAATACTATTACAAAAAGGAATGTGGATATACATGCTTTTCATATTACTTATCATCCATCGTGAGTACCGAAAGAAAAGCTTCTTGTGGTATTTCAACACTTCCTACTTGTTTCATGCGTTTCTTTCCTTCTTTTTGTTTCTCTAATAGTTTACGTTTACGGGTGATATCTCCTCCATAACATTTAGCAAGCACATCTTTTCGTAACGCTTTAATATTTTCTCTTGCAATAATCTTAGCACCAATCGATGCTTGAATCGGTACTTCAAATAATTGTCTTGGAATAATACTTCTTAATTTTTCAACGATAGCACGACCTCTAGAGTATGCAAAGTCTTTATGGACAATCGTACTAAAAGCATCGACTAGTTCCCCATTTAGTAAAATATCAAGTCTAACCAGGTCGCTTTTACGGTAACCTGCGATTTCATAATCAAAAGAAGCATATCCTTTGGTAGAGGATTTTAGTCGGTCAAAGAAATCGTAAATAATTTCCGATAAAGGTAAATCGTAATGAATATTGACTCTGGTGGTATCTAGATAATCCATTCCGACATATTCGCCACGTTTATTTTGACAAAGTTCCATGATAGGACCAATGTATTCGCTAGGCGTAAAGATAGATGTTTTAACGTAAGGTTCTCTTATTTCTTTAATGAGCTGTCTATCGGGAAGTTTTGTTGGAGCATCGATTTCAATTTCACTTCCATCCGTTAAAGTAACTTGATAAATAACGGAAGGTGACGTTGCAATAAGATCGATATGGAATTCCCGCTCGATTCGCTCTTCGATGATATCCATATGTAAAAGCCCTAAGAAACCACATCTGAAACCAAATCCTAAAGCTTTGGATGTTTCAGGTTCATAGACTAGGGAAGCGTCATTTAATTTTAATTTATCAAGCGCATCTCTTAAATCATCAAATTTCGTTGATTCGATGGGGTAAATTCCACAGTAAACCATCGATTTCATAGGTTGGTATCCGGGAAGTGGAAGACTAGCTGGATTCTTATCAAGCGTAAACGTGTCTCCTACCCTTACGTCTTGTATCGCTTTAATGGACGCCACGACTTGTCCTACTTCACCGCAGGAAAGTTTTTGTAACTGTTTTTCTTTAGGCGTCATTACACAAAGTTCGGTCACTTCATAGGTAGCACCTGTTTCCATAAAACGAATGGTATCGCCTACTTTAACTTCACCGTTCATGATTCTGGTCGTTACTACAACCCCTCGATAACTATCAAAGAAACTATCGAAAATAAGTCCTTGTAAGGGTTTATTTTTATCCCCTTTTGGAGCAGGAATGCGGTCAATTACTGCTTCTACTAATTCTTTGATTCCAGTTCCGTTCTTGGCACTCGTTAGAATAATTTCTTCTTCCTTAAAGCCTAATTCATTTACAAGTTCTTTTTTTACTTTTTCAATATCGGCATTGGGTAAATCAATTTTATTAATAACCGGGATAATCGTTAAATCATGTTCCATTGCAAGGTATAAATTAGCAAGCGTTTGAGCTTCGACACCTTGAGCAGCATCCACTACTAAAATGGCTCCTTCACAAGCAGCTAAACTTCTACTTACTTCATAACTAAAGTCGACATGCCCTGGAGTATCAATCAAATGAAGATAATACTCGGTTTCTTTATACGTATACTGGAGTTGTACTTGGTTTAATTTAATCGTAATTCCTCTTTCACGCTCAATATCCATGTTGTCTAGAAGTTGTTCTTTCGCTTCTCTTTTCGATACCGCACCGGTGATTTCCAAAATACGATCAGCTAAAGTACTTTTCCCATGATCGATATGGGCAATGATTGAAAAATTACGAATGTTTTCTTGCATCAGTAAATACACCTCCAAACTATTCTTATTATACAAGAGAATAACAAAAAAGAAAAGATGTTCTCTTTCCTATTTGTCTTTTAATGGCTTCTTCCAATATACATAATTATGAAGAACTTTATTTTCATCTAATAAAGTGGTATCCGGTTCCACTTCTGAAGGA